>CAMQYB010000154.1 GCA_947039055.1 uncultured Deferribacteraceae bacterium | reverse complement strand
TTTAATATCTATAAAACTTTAGATATTTAACTAACTTTTTAATATCTATGAAACTTTAGATATTTGTTGAACCGAAACCTTTATCCGATCTAACAGTCATTGATATATCATCTGCAAACTCAAAACGTGCCTGCTCATATTTTGCAAGAACAAGTTGTGCTATACGGTCGCCTATCTTATAATCGAAAACCTTATCTGAATGATTTATAAGAATAACACCGATCTCGCCTCTATAATCAGAATCTATCGTTGCAGGAGAATTTAAAAGCGTTATACCGTTCTTCAACGCCAATCCACTGCGTGGACGAAGTTGCATCTCATAACCTGTTGGGATCTCTACACATAATCCAGTTTTCACAAGCTTAATCTCTCGTGGAGCGATTGAACCGTTCTCATTTGACCTAATATCTGCTCCTGCTGATCCTACCGTTAAATATATCGGCAAACTATCCTCAGTTAATGAGCTATTCTTTAAAACCTTTACTGTTAACATCTATTATACCTTGAAATTATTTATTAAATTATATAAACCATTTAACTACTATATATCCAACTATTAAAGTAAACGATAATAATAAATAAATCAATACAATTTTATATTTTTATATGATTATATTCACTTTCTGAGAGATCAAAAAAATACCCACTCTTAGATTATAAGCATAGGGATTTATATGCTAGATCAATAAATTAAAACTATTCTGCTTTATCGTATATAAATACCATAAACTATAATGCAATACGTCTATCATTACAAATTAATAAACTACTTACCACAACCGTAATACTCGCAACCAACAAGGTGATCGTTTATCATTCCGATCGCTTGCATATACGAATAACATATCGTTGAGCCTACAAACTTAAACCCTCGTTTCTTCAAATCTTTACTTAACAGATCAGATATATCGCTCGTAGCTGGCATATCAGCAGTCTTTGTAAACATATTATTAATAGGTTTATTATCTACAAATTCCCATATATATTTATCAAACGTGCCGTACTCTTTCTGTATCTCTATAAATTTCTCGGCGTTACTAACCAATGAATTAATCTTTAAACGGTTTCTAATTATACTTTTATTCTCTAACAATCTATCTTTATCTGATTGATTATACTTAGAAATTTTATCTATATCAAAATTAGAAAACGCCTCTCGCATCCCCTCTCGTTTATTCAAAATAATAGCCCAACTAAGTCCTGCTTGCATCATCTCTAATACTAAAAACTCAAACAAAATTTTGTCATCATGTTTTGGAACACACCACTCTGTTTCATGATACTTTTTCTCTAAATCTGTCGTCATCCAAGTACAATTATTCATTTATATTATCCCCACAAACTTCATATATATATTATTAACAAACTTCGTATATATTATCAACAAACTTAGTATATATTATCCACAAACTTCATATATGTTATCCACAAACTTCATATATATTATCAACAAACTTCATATATATATTATCCACAAACTTAGTATATATTATCAACAAACTTAGTATATATTATATCCACAAACTCATTTTATCAATCAAATAATCTCAATCATACTCTCATTTATTAATCATAAAAAAAGCCCCTTCTACTATCCTAAAATAGCAAAAGAGACTTAAATATTATATCGAAATTACATAACTACAAAATATGTAACCTACTTATCTAACAATTAATCTAGTAAAGCTTTGCGTGATAACTCTATACGTCCTGATCTGTCTTTACCGATATATTTAACATCAATCTTATCGCCAACACTAACATGATCTGCTATGTTGTTGATACGCTCGTGTGAGTATTGTGATACATGCAACAACCCTTCAAGTCCTGGTAAAATCTCAACAAACGCTCCGTATTCCATAACTTTCTTAACTGTTGATGTATACGTTTCGCCTTCAATCGCTTCTGCAACTGATAGTTGAATAAGTCTAAGAGTTTCCTCTATGATAGCTTTATCTTTACCGAAAATATTAACGATCCCACCATCTGCTATATCAATAGATGCACCAGTAGCTTCAATTATCGCTTTAATATTTTTACCTTGAGGACCTATCAATGCACCAGTCTTTTCTGGATTAATATGTAAAACTTGGAAACGTGGAGCTGATGCTGATAACTCAGCTCTAGCCTCAGGTAACGCTTTTAACATCTCACCCATAATAAAACTTCTGCCTGATTTAGCCTGATCTAACGCTTTACTCATTATGTCTCGTGATAAACCTTTGATCTTGATATCCATCTGTAAAGCTGTGATACCTTTATCTGTTCCTGTTACTTTAAAATCCATGTCGCCTAAATGATCTTCTAAGCCCATGATATCTGTTAAAATAACATACGATCCATCTTCTTGCATAACTAAGCCCATTGCAATTCCTGATACTGGTGATTTAATCTGTACACCTGCATCCATCATAGCTAATGAAGCTCCACATACCGATGCCATTGATGATGAACCATTTGATTCTAAAATCTCTGACACTATTCTTAATGTGTATGGAAAATCCTCATGTGGAGGAACCATATCCATAACTGCACGCTCTGCTAATGCACCATGTCCGATCTCACGTCTACCCGGTGCTCCCATACGTCCAGTTTCACCAACTGAATATGGAGGGAAGTTATAGTTTAACATAAATTTCTTCTCAACTCGTCCACCGATATCATCAATAATCTGTGAATCAGTTTTTGATCCTAATGTTAATACTACTAACGCTTGTGTTTCACCACGTGTAAATAATGCCGATCCATGGGCATGAGGTAGAACTCCACACTCAATATCAATAGGTCTAACTTCATCTAAAGCTCTACCATCAATTCTTGAATGAGTTCTTACTAACTCATCTCTGAAAACGATCTTCTCTACCTCTTTAGCAACATCTTTATATAAACCCTGGTTAGCTGCATAATCATCAGCATTTTTAGCTTTCATATATTCAGCATACGCATCTTTGACACTATCAATAGCTGCATATTTTTCTAGCTTACCATCAATCTTAAACGCTTTTCTGAAATCTTCACTATATTTAGAACAAGCATCATCTAAAATATCTTTAGGGATAGAAAAATCTGTATAAGTCATTTTTGGCTTACCACAAGTTTTTCTAAATTCTTCCTGTACGCCAACTATCAGTTTAATCTGATCGTGTGCTAATTCTAAAGCCTCAATAACTTCTTCCTCAGTTGAGCAATCCATTCCTGCTTCAACCATAGATAAAGCATCTGCTGATCCTGCTACAATTATATTCATAGTTAATTTATCGTAATCCTCAAACTTAGGATTAACAATTAACTTGCCGTCTATCTTACCTATACGAACAGCAGCTGATGCCGTGTTGTATGGAATGTCTGATATTAGTAACGCAAATGATGCTCCGTTTAATGCTAACACATCTGGTTGATTAATACCGTCTGCCGATAAAACCGTTGCAACAACTTGTGTTTCATTTCTAAACCCATCATCAAATAATGGACGCAGTGGACGATCTATTAATCTTGAAGTTAATGTCTCTCTATCTGACGGTTTTGTTTCACGCTTGATATATCCACCTGGTACTCTACCAACTGAATACATCTTCTCAAGGTAGTTTACCGTTAATGGGAAAAAATCTTGATACTTCTCTGGCGCTCTACCTGCAACAGCTGTTACAAGGACAACTGTGCCACCTTGTTTTACCCATACTGCACCGTTAGTCTGTTTTGCAACCCAACCAGTCTCTATAACAATAGGACAATCAGTATCTGGAAGAACAATCGTACACGAATGTTTTTTCTTTTCTATCATAATTTATTACTTCCTTATGCCTAACGTCTCAATGATTTTTTTATAGCTATCAAATGATTTTCTTTTTAAGTAATCTAACAATTTTCTACGCTTACTAACCATCATAAGTAATCCACGTCTTGAGTGATGATCCTTCTTATGAGTTTTGAAATGTTCTGTTAAATGCGTAATGCGTGCTGTTAATAACGCTATTTGAACCTCTGATGATCCCGTATCTGTACCGTGTAGTTTAAAAGTCTCAATTACTGATTGCTTTTTCTCTTTCTCTGTTAACATAAATATCTAATACCTCCGACATATTTCTTCTTTTATTAATCTAAAATTTATTAATTAAAAACATTTATTAATTTTAATCTACTATTCATTACCGTAGCCGTTGCAACAATCTCGCCAGAACTATCCTCTATAAAAAGATTGTCCTCTACTAAATCTATCGTACCAACTTTTACAAAATCAGCCGTACATGGTGTTGCTCCGTTCATCAATCTTGGAAGAAATTCATCACTTATCGTAACCCTCTTCCAATTCGTTAAAACATCACGGATATCTATTAACGACTCATCTAATCTACCCTCGCTACTTAACATCTCTAACTGTTCACTACTGCTTGAATTAGATATTTCAAAGTAACCGTTCTTAGCCCTAATCAACTGACTCATCACAGCGTAACTTCCAAGAGTGTCGCCAACCGTGTCTATAATAGATCTAATGTATGTTCCCTTACCACATACTACCTCAATTGTAGAAAAAGGATAGCTATAATCTAACATCTTGATAGATTCTATATCCATCTCTGCAACGCCCGCATCCTCAATCAAACCTTTTCTAGCTAATTTATACGCTCTAACACCATCTATCTTCTTAGCAGAATATGACGGGACAGTTAATGTCTGTTTACCACACATGCCTGCAAGCACTTCAACTAACCTTTCCTCAGTTGGAATAATATCGGCGTTTGATGACAAAACATTACCCGTTGTATCAAAACTATCTGTTTTCATACCTAACTGCATCTCTGATATATACGTCTTCTCTCTGCTCATTAAATACTGAACAAATTTTGTAGCGTTACCTAAGCATATCGGCAAAATACCCTCTGCTAATGGATCAAGTGTTCCTATATGTCCAGCTTTCTTAACGCCGTAAAGTTTACGCACATACGATACCGCTTGGAATGATGAGATATCTTTCTCTTTATAGTAATTAACTATACCAAAAATTTCACTCATCTATCTATTTCTCATCTTTTGAATTTTCATTCGTAGAACGATTAGTTACAGAACTATTATTTATAGAACTCTCGTTTATAGCATTATCATTCATAGTGCTGTCATTCATAGTGCTATCATTCATAGTGCTATCATTCATAGTGCTATCATTCATAGTGCTGTCATTCATAGTGCTGTCATTCATAGAATTCTCTTTTATAA
>CAMQYB010000153.1 GCA_947039055.1 uncultured Deferribacteraceae bacterium | reverse complement strand
AACGAAACTTTGGTTTGGGATTATACTCGTAGATATAGTAAATGGCACGGTCACCTACCTGTAGAAAGACGTGGACAAACTAATAAAGATTACGAAGGCGATCCGATTGTTTACCCTATCCCTATGTATTTTAACTTTGAAGATTCATTTAATGAATCTTATGGCGTGTTTAACGGTAAACCAAATAACGATGTTACCAAGAAGAAAGGATTAACATTAAGTACAACACACGATAGATACAGAGTTCACTCAAGTAATGCTGAAAACCCATTATTAAGAGAGTTAAACCATAGAACGGCAGGTGGTAAATGGTTATCTGGTAATGACTGGAAAGAGTATTCTGTTATGCCTGAGCGTCATCCTGAAGGTGGAGCAGCTCCGATATCTTCAAGGATATCTACTGCAATAGCTAATGCGAACTCAAAAACTGCATCATGGCATGAAATCTGGATCAGTTCAGAAGATTCAGCTGGATTAGGGGTTGAAGATGGCGATTTAGTTCTAGTTTCAAACCCTATCGGTAAAATACGTTGTGTAGCAAGGGTTACTAATCGTTGTGTAAAAGGAACAGCTAATCTTCATCAAGGTGCATGGTATGATCCTAACCCTATTGATGGCGTAGATGATGGTGGTTGCGCTAATACATTAATGTCTTCAAAATCATCAAGAATAGATAATGGTAATGCACAGCAATCGGCGTATGTATATATTAAGAAAACTGATGCACCTACAAAGCAAACAAAGTAAATATTATATTAATGGAGATAAATAAATGAGTAAATCAACAAGAGTAACAAAAACACAACTTGGTTTTTACTTTGATCAAACTAGATGTATGTCGTGCAATGTTTGCACAGTAGCATGTAAAGATTGGAATCAAGTGAATCCTGGATTAGTTCATTGGAGAGAGCAATTTACATATGAAGGAGAAAAGAATAGTGGTTCATTTTTTCCATTTTCAATGGGATGTAATCATTGTGAAGAGCCTGCTTGTATGGAAGCTTGTTCTCAGAATGCTATAACAAAAACAGATGACGGTATAGTAACTATAGATAGAAAACAATGTATAAATCTACAGGCTTGCGCAACTGCTTGTCCGTTTGCTAAACCAAAATTTGCTGATGATAAGCAAGAACCTAACTCTATAATAGGTTGGCAGATTGAACACCCAGCGCAAAAATGTACTATGTGTATAGATAGGTTAAATGATGATCTAAAACCAGCGTGTGTATTATCATGTGTTGGTAGAGCTTTAGATTTTGGATTAATGACTGAATTAAAGAAAACATATGGTGCTGAAGTAGGATTTACAAGATTAAATCCAACGGACTTTCCTTATGTATATAAAAACAACAAGAATGATACAAAACCTGCTTTATATGTAAAGAAAAAAGGTCCTGCATTAGTTATTCATAAAGGCACAGGATATAGACCTTAGTAAGTATTAATTAATTTTATTTTAAGTAGGGGAGAGAGTTATATCTTTCTCCTACTTTTTTTTATAGTTGTTTAAGAGATATATTGTAGAGAGTGGAAAGAGGGTTGTTAATAGTTCATACTACTAATTTTCTATATGAAGTGGAGTCGCACAAGTACTCGTTTGCAGATATAACACTGTTATTTTATTTACAATATTATTCTTTCGATCGATACGCACTATTTGTGATTTATATGAACTCACTATTGTCTATAAATTAAATATAAAATAATTAATGATATCAAAAGAGTGTTTTTATCTTTTTAATGAATTTATTAAGGGTTTTTTTGAAAATAGTATAGTTGTGTTACTATTTTAGATTAAAAACTAAGGTTGTGTTGATATGATCGTAATAAATAATCTCACTTCCTATTTTTAATACGTTATTATATATTTAGATCGTTTTTACCTTATTTAGTGTAAATAAATATATATTAATACTTGACATGAAGAACTGTTTTATGGTAAAACTGTTTATATGAAAGTTTGAAATTTAGTTGTTAAAAGTAAGTTAATAGTCTTTTCAAATGTTTAAAAGATTTTAATTATTTGGATTTATGTTTCATTTAGTTTGTTATAACACCTGTTGTATATGGTAATATAACAATATTTAAATGTTTCAATAATTAGTTACACTGTATAAAACGGAAAACTTCATATGTTTCAATGCAAAGCTAGTATTTGTTAGTCAAGTTTTAATACCATATATTAAAAGCCTAGGTAATTAAATTAAAATTTAGATAACGCATATTTAGATAGATATGAATAAGTGAGTATATAAATATAAATATGTCTAAGCTGTGTTATTGCTAGATATATGTCTAGGTTGTGGTTAAGTTGTGTTATTGGTATAGGTGTATAATTACAATATTAATGAAACTATCAATAATGTGGTTATTACTGATTAGTAATTGTTAAGCAGTTTAAAATAAATTGTAGAGCATGTTTTGTAGAGCACGATTAAGGAGTTTTTGATGGAAAATGATACGGTTACACAAGATACACTTGTAGTTTTGCATAGAGTTAGAGGTTTTGTTTATCATTTCATGTACACTTCGTTTTTAAATGTACCAGGAGATGAGTATTATAAAGAGATGGTAGTTGCTTTACCAGACCTTAAAACTTTTAGTTTAAATGCTGATAATGAAGATATGGTTAATGCTATTCAAGGGTTGGAAGATTTTTTTAATAAGAGAGATAAGTTAAATAAAGAAGAATTAAGTGAGTTTGATTTAGATGCGTTAAGAAAGTACACATCTATTTTTTGTTTAGGCAATTCTGTTCAAGCAGACGAATCATACTACACATCAAATGATAATTTATTGCGTCAAGAGTCGTACGATAAAATAATGGAATTATTTAGAAAGTACAATTTTGCACTTGGGGAAGGTGTTTGTGAGAGTGAGGAACATATATCTATGGAACTTGCTTTTATGAGTAAATTATCATTTATGTCTGTAGAAAAACTAGAGATGGAAAATATTTCAGATTACAACAATTTAGTTAGAGAACAGTTAGATTTTCATATTAATCATTTAGATAAGTGGGTCTATGATTTTTGTGAAAATGTAATAAACTATCCGATTGAGAATGAGTATGTTTTTAACAATTTGGTAATATTTTTAAGAGGTTTTTTAAAAGAAGACAAAATGCTACTTGCTGAACTGGTAGGTGATTAGAATTAATCAAGCAAATAGCTGATAAGGGGAAGTTATGAGAGGTTTTGTATTTATTTTATTTTTAGTTTTGCTACTTAGTTCATTTCATAACTATGGTTATGCCTATAGTGGAGGTAATTATACTACTCCAGACAGTTGGAGCAAGCATTACAATGCGAATGGTGTAAAGTATTCGATGAACGGTTTAGATCTTGGTGATAAGGGTACTTTGAAATTAGGTTTAACCACAAGATTAGACTTAAAGATATCTGAGATAACCGATATCGGTATATATCAATATTTTAGAGGTTCATTAACTGATTTTGAATTAGGTTCAGGTACAATGAAGATTAATTTAAATCTTCGTGGTGGTTGGGTGAACAATCCTCGTCCAGCAGGCACAGATCAGTGGGCATTTTTTGATGCAACACGTCTTGGCATGGAGTCATCGGATGTTGATTTACGTATCTATCAAGCAAATGTAATTTTAGAAGATGTTATACCTATTACAGATATAGCATTAGGTAGAATTTATTTATCAGAGTTTGAGAATTATAAGATAGATGGTGTAGATATTGAAGTTCATCCTTCAGAGTATTTCAACATGAATATATTCTATGGTTTACCAGTTAGTTACTATTCATCATTAGAAACGACTCAAGTAACGGGTGCAACGGTTGATGTTCCTATTTCTAATTCTGGGACAAGAGTTAGAGGTAATTTCAGTTATTTTTTCCAGCACGATAATGCTCTTCCAGAAACATATGTTGGAAAGGTTCGTATAGATCAAACTGTACCATGGACTACGTTATATGCTGAAGGTACAATTATAAACAATGCGAACATATTTGATGCAGGGTTTGATTTATTAGTTGATATCACAAGAAGTGAATTATCTGGTTATGTTATGGGACAGGTTGGAAGTAATGGAGAAGACAGTGTCAATCCATATGTGAGTTTATACGAAGACATGTTCAGTGGATCAAGCGAATATTTTATGGGTGGATTTTTATTCACACAAGGAATAATAGATACAATAATGGTTGGTCTAGGATTTGAAGCTCGTTATAATATTCAAGAGAACTATGCAAGTAGAGATTATTATAGAGTGTTTGCAAATGTAGATTTAGTAGATTTATTATGGAAGAACAATTTTGTATCAATTATATTTGATTGGTATGATGTTCCAAAATACGGTCGTCAAGAGGCTAATCAAGAGTTACTTGTTGGGTTTAAAATGACTCAAGTAATAAATGAAAAACTTGAATTATGGACAGGGTTTAACGTGATGAATTATCAGTATAAGAATAACCCTATAAAGTTTTATGCAGCTGATTCTAATGGGATGTCTGGCAGTTTAAACGCATATGGCGAGGTTGAGCAGTCTGATAATACGGCGATTGCTTATATTGGTGGTATGTACAAGATAACTGATTGGTGTTTAATTCAGTTAGATTATATGTTTGATTATGCGGATATTTTAGAACAATATGATACACGTCCAGATGCTCACATGGTTGAGCTATGGGTTAATTTTTTATGGTAATAGGTAGGACTAAATAATATGAAAAAAAGTTTAATAATTATGGTATTAATTTTCGGAGTTGCAGCGATTGCTTATTCGGTAGACACGTTGAAACCTTCAACGCATAACACAGCGTGGGAGTATCGTCATGGACAGGCAGCAAAGACAAATGAAGCAGAGTGTATGAGTTGTCACGTTGAAAGATTAGAGTGTATTAGTTGTCATGAGGATAAAGCTCCTAGAACGCATACACCTGGATTTGTTCAAAAAACTCATGGATTAGAGAGTAGATGGGATAGAAACTCTTGTCAAACATGTCATAAAGAGGATTTCTGTTCAAGTTGTCATGAAACAGCAGTTCCATTAAGTCACAGTAGAGCAAACTTTTTTGGTGGAAATGGGAATGTACATTGTACAACAGGTTGTCAATTACCAAGAGGTAATTGGAAGAACACTCCAAGTAAAAACTGTATTATGTGTCATGATACACGACCTATTTTAGATAATGGTAATCAGCATCAGCTTAAGAAATAGTTTCAGTTTATAGAGCATTAATTCACAGGTAGTTATATTTATGTATAGCTACCTGTTTTTTATTGTGATAATATTAATAATCTA
>CAMQYB010000152.1 GCA_947039055.1 uncultured Deferribacteraceae bacterium | reverse complement strand
CTATATATCTATCTATTTAACTATCTCTTTATCTTTCTCTTCTTGTATCAATCTATAAATCTCACAACCTTCTGCATCTTTAAGGTCGCAACTCTTTTTTGATAAACTCAACGCTTTATCGTAATCAGCTGAAAAATATTCGCCTGTACCATACATAATCGCAAGGTTATTACAACTAGCTGTAAATCCAGTTTTACAAGATTTTTTATACAGTTTCATAGATTTTTTATAATCAACAGCTACACCTTTATTGCTCTCATATATAACTCCAAGGTTAAAGCAAGCTCCTGCATATCCACCATCGCAAGACTTCTCATATAATCCTATCGCCTTTTTATAATCAACTGGCACATCCATACCCATTGCATACATAACGCCGATCTCAAAACAACTCTCTGGACTTCCAGCAACGCACGCTTTATTAAATAACTCCACTGCTTTCATACGATCAACTTTAACGCCATCACCATTATAATAACAACCACCAAGATTGTAACAACCATCTACAACGCCACCGATACAAGATTTTTCATATAACTCACTTGCTTTTTTACGATTAACAGGAACGCCGTCACCTTCAAAATACATTACGCCAAGATTAAAGCAACCAACTAAATCTCCACCATCACATGCCTCTGTAAACTTACCAAATAACTCTTTGTCATCTGCATGTAATACCGAAATGTTAATTAATGCAAACGATAAAAACATAAAAACAATTACAAAATATTTTATCATAAATCCTCTCTATTAATAATGTGAAAATTATTACACATAATATATCAGAACTCTAAAAGTTAATACATATATTTTAAATCATAAATAATAATATAGTGCTCTGTACTATATAGAAATAAAACAATTTAATTACTTTAATATGCGACAAGCAATATAATTGACTTTTTAATCTATTTATGAAAGAATAAATTAAATTATACTATATTAGTATTAATATAGTGTGACAATACAGGCGCGACGCTTTTATTAATTCGCATGATGTTCCTTTATTTGTCTTATGCAACACCTATACTAATCCTTTGGGGCGCAAGATGAAGATGTTCAAAAACCGTTTCTTTTTAAAATTGTTCTATTCAATAATGATTATATTTCTATTTACTGCTTTTTCATTTTTAAACTCATAATAAATGATATCTATAAAACGTAACTTATAACATATAATTTGATACACAAAAATATTGTCTAAAATAAATAATGCGACTATACTTAAACTTAAGTTATATAGGTTAACTTACAATCTATATTGATATAAAATAAGTGATGTGATAAGTATGGAAATGAAAATTGAGTTTAGAAATGTTTTAGATACTGATAGAGAGACTCAACTTAAAATTCGTGATTGGCGTAATCATGATGACGTACGCAAATATCTATTCAACACCAATATTATAACTAAAGATGAACACTCTAACTGGCTTCTGTCATTAAAAAACAATGATGAACGCCTATATTTTATTGCGTACAAAAACAATGTACCTGCGGGTGTCGTTTACCCTACAAAAATTGATAGCACAAATAAAAGTTGTAACCTTGGTATCTACTTAAACCCAGATTACTTTTTTCAAGGTTTAGGTTGTTATGGCTATAGGTATCAAAAAAAATCAAAGAAAGTGGTTTAACTTTTAAACATTCATGTTGAGTATTCTAATCTGCAGTATTGTATATATAAAACTATTCTTCTAATATTTTAGTAGAGTAGTTTTATGTCATATATCACTCATCGCTAATACCTATTATTTCCGATCAAACAGACAATAACACATCTATTAATATTGGTAATAGAGAGTTATTTTATATTTATTATCAAAATTGAGTTGAAAATATTTGATATTATAGTTGGTTGATATTGATATTGTCACTGTTTAATATTATTTAAAATATGTTGAAAAGTTATTGAAATTTCTATAACTGAATGTTGTAGAAATAAACCGCATAGAGTATAAAATGCCCAAGGCCGGACTTGAACCGGCACAGCCTTGCGACCGAGGGATTTTAAATCCCTTGCGTCTACCTTTTCCGCCACTCGGGCTGATTTTATATTCTTTGCAGAGAAATATAATTGCATATTCTCACCGTTTTGTCAATACTATAAATAACCTTACACATAAATATTTTATCAATAACATCCTCACTTGTATCATATTCCAAAACAAACACAAGGTGCGATCTATATCAATTGATAAATATATAAATTAATACACGTAATCATATTATAACGATCTCTATTATTACTTAAAATACTCCTTAAATACACACTATTGATTGAGGTCTAAAACCATATCCTTAATAGCTATATATATCCTCTAATGCTATCTTATATAAAATTTTTACATATAAATAAACATAAAAATAAGGAAGAGATTGTGCTCTCTTCCTTACTAATGAAATTACTACTTCATACGAACTTCTACTACGAATACTTTACTTCTTGCTAAATACGGTACGTAGGTGATTTATGAATTTTTGTTTTTATACTCTTTTTCCTAACTAATAATGCAGGTTTGGTATCTGTCTGATTATTCACATACATATATGGGAAATCAGTTGGATTTAAACGAACTGCATCAGGATATTTTGATTTCAATGCATTAAATTCTCCAAAATCTAACGCTCTGCCTACACACGATAATACGCATGTTGGTTTCTCTCCTTCATCCAGTCTATCTTTGCACATTGTACATTTTTGCATAGGGTGCTGAACTTTCCAACCTGTTAATGCGTTAGGTTCTTGCTTATCTTCTGCGATCTTTGGTTTTGCAAACGGACATGCTTCAATGCATGCCAATAATGATTCACACTTGTTTCTGTCAACCGTTACTATTCCATCATCTGACTTGCTGATAGCATTAAGTGAACACGCTGTTAAACATGCTGGATCTTCACAATGATTACAACTCATTGAAAATGGTGCAATAAGATCTTCTGATACTTCATATGCAAACTGCTTACGCCATGCCACAGGACCTGGTGCTACTTGGTTCCAATCTTTACAAGCAACTGTACACGCATTGCACGACATACATCTTGTTTGATCAAAATAAAACCCTAACTGTATTTTTTTAACTTTTTCCACTTTTATCACCTCTTATACGAACAACGTGTCTTTTCTAACTGTTACATATGCACTCTGTTGTGCATTACCATTATCTATTCGTGATGGTTTCGACGACATCAACGTATTAGCACAGCCACCATCATCTATTCCATCTATAGGATTAGGATCGTACCAACCACCTTGGTGTAGATTTATATGTCCACGCATGCAACGTTTTGTTACACGAGCTATTACCCTAACTGCTCCGATCGGATTTTCTACTACGATTAAATCGCTCTCTACAATCCCTCTTTCTGCTGCATCTTGATCGTTTATCCATATCTCATGCCATGAAGCTGTTTTCATATCTTTTTTATATACTGCTGAACTTATCATCGGTGATATAGGAGCTGATGCTCCTTCAATATGACGCTCAGGCATTACTGCATACTCTTTCCAATCGTTACCTGATCCGTAACCACCACCTTTTGTTCTGTGGTTTAACTCTCTTAATAATGGGTTCTCTGCGTTCGTTGAGTGAACACGGTATCTATCATGAGTTGTACTTAATGTTAAGCCTTTTTTCTTACTTAAATCATTTTCAGGTTTACCAGCTTTAATCACTTTACCAGTTGCATCTTTTATCGGAAACACACCATATGTTTCATTAAATCCATCTCTAAAGTCATAATACATAGGGATAGGATATACGATAGGGTCGCCTTCATAATCTTTATTTGTCTGTCCTCTTTGATCTTTAGGTAACCAACCATGCCATTTAGAGTAACGACGTGCATAATCCCATACCATAGCGTCATTATAAACATGAAATCTACCTGTAAAGTTTGGACGTGTACCGTCTTCCCACTCTGCTATATTATTAGGACCAGTACCCCAATCGCCTTGTTTCTTTGCGTTAGGCCCTTGTCCTGCTACATTTGCATTTGCATAATTACCTGGAATATATGTATCAGGAATTTTATTCCCCTCAGAATCATTTCCATTATCAATTACCGTAGTAGGATAATCAGCCTTATTATATACAAATGGCTTTGTAGACATACCGTCTCCAAGATTCAAATAAGTATCTAAATGCTTTCTTAATAGCTCGCCGTATGCACCAGTTCGCTCACTAGTTATCACTACTGTCGCTTCACTTTTGCGTGCACGATACTGTTTCGCAAAAACTTCATCTCGTGACATACCATAAAATCTTGAATTAGGATCTTTAATAGCCGTATCTACTATCTTTAAAGACTTGACATCTGGTGATTCATATGTTTTAGAGCTTGCCTCTGTGCCGACATATTTTAAATGAGCATCGGTTACATCAACACCATTAAACCCCCCTACTCCTACTTGTGCTTTATATGCTTCATAAGCGTATCTCCAACCACTTTTTGCTTCCCCTGGTGCTTTAGATACTGCTGGACGATAATGAGGTTCTCCACCGATATTCATCCAATCACCAGCCTCTAACGCTACTGTTGAAGCAAATACATAATCAGCGTATCTTGCAGTAGGTGACATATATATGTCAAATGTTACTAAACAAAATTTATCTGGATCAGTTGCTTGCTTGCTTGTATCTATAGGTAAACTTTTAAACATCTGCACACTATCATTTGTATTTTCATGTTGATTTGCAGGGATATTACCACCTGAATTAACAATCATTCTTATACCTGTATATATTGGAGTGCCTGATGCAGGAGTAGTACCAGTTTGTCCTTCATATTGATAATAATCCCAATCACCTTCTTTAAATGTTTTTGGTAAAGCTGGACCAGTTGCACTAGCAGCATATTTATATTTAATACCTGCTTTTGTAGCTCCATCATCATTCACATATCTTGTTTTTCCATCCCACTCAGGAATATGTTTACCGTAATCAGTATTCTTAATCAGTTCATCATGAAACGCAAACTTGATACCGTTGAACCATTCTTTACATGACATAGATGCTGCAATTTTGTTCTCAACATACTTTGCTAGTTTATTAGGGTAGATAAGATCATTTTTCTTACTTGGATTTGATGGATCACTAGTAGGCCATAAATAATCAGTGATTGCACCTATATCTCCATTATTTTCAATACTTGTTCCAAATACTCCAGCAAATAAACCTTCGCCGTTTAGTCCAAAAGTTTTTGTTACACATAATAAAGTTGCTATAGAAAAAAGACTTATCACGCCGTTATCTGATTTCTGTACTCCGCCTGCAAACTCACTAAGGATCGGATGTTGAGCAGGATCGCAATACATTTTTGCTAAACTTT
>CAMQYB010000151.1 GCA_947039055.1 uncultured Deferribacteraceae bacterium | reverse complement strand
GTTGTGCAGTTGAGTAAGTAATAAAATAGTAAGATAAGAAAGTAAAAATATTATGTTAATTTTAGGTATAGAAACCTCTTGTGATGAGACCTCTTTAGCACTCTATGATTCGGAGTCAAGTTTTATTGATGGTAATAATCAGTATAAAGGTAAGATAATCGCCTCTAAGATTTTTTCACAAGATTTTATCCATTCCCGTTTTGGTGGTGTAATTCCAGAGATTGCATCACGTAACCATATCATTAAAATTAAACCTTTATACGATGATCTTTTAAAAGATGCGTTGATATCTGCTAAGGATATAGATGTGATCGGTGTAACTACAACTCCAGGACTGATCGGTTCATTGTTTGTAGGTGTCAGTTTTGCAAAAGGGTTAGGTTACGCACTTTCAGTTCCAGTTGTACCAATTCATCATTTATCGGCTCATATTTTAGCAGCTGAACTTACGCATAGAGATCTAAAACCACCATATTTAGCGTTAATAGTTTCAGGTGGTCACACGCATATTTTTGATGTAGATGTGGCGTATAATTTTAGATTGATGGTGCGAACAGTTGATGATGCAGCTGGCGAAGTTTTTGATAAAGTTGCAAAAGTGATTGCGGGTATTTATCCAGGTGGAGTATATATTGAGAACCTTGCAAAAACTGGCGATCATTTAAAAATAAAATTTCCTATAGCGTTTAGAAAGGAAGATAAGTTTAGTTTTTCAGGTCTCAAGACATCTGTGATAAATTGTATTAGATCAGGTGAGTATAGTAATGAAGATGTAGCAGCATCGTTTCAGCATACGGTTGCGAAAACTTTATCGGATAAAGTTTTTACAATAGCTGAACGACTTGGTAGAGATAAAATAGTTGTATCAGGTGGAGTTGCTTCAAACGGTTATTTGCGAGAAGTTTTTCAGTCGAACAAAAAGTTTGGGGTTTATTTTCCTACAAAATATTTATGTACAGATAACGGAGATATGATAGCGTACGCTACATATAAGTTTTATTCAAAGAAGGAGTTTTTGTCTATGGATGCTACGGCATCGGACAGAATGTAGAGTATATTATGAGCAATTTTTTTAGAGATAATTTAAATAAATCAGATTTAGTAGCAGCACCGATGGCGGGAATATCTATACCTCCATTTAGAAAAGTTTTGAGAAAGTTTTTTGATGGATTAGTTTATAGTGAGATGATATCTGTTGAGGGTTTATCAAGACTTGGCAAAGAGAGTGTAGAGTATTTAAATAGATATGAAGGCGAGCGTTTATTAGTTCATCAACTGTTTGGTGGCAATCCATCGACATATTCTGAAGCTATAAAAGTGATAGAGGATACGCACCATATAGAAGCATACGATGTGAACGCTGGTTGTCCTGTTAGAAAGGTGATGAAGTCAAGTGCAGGTTCAGCTTTGCTTGAAGATTTGCCAAGACTTAGATCTATAATGAAGTCGATTAGATCATCAACAGAGAAACCTTTTTCATTAAAGATAAGAGTTGGGATTGATGATAAAAAGTTAGTATATAATGAAGTGTTGAATATTGCAGAAGGTGAAGGAGTGAACGCTTTAATCATTCATGCAAGAACTAAGAAGGATCAGTTTTCAGGCACAGTTAGGTACGATATTTTAGAAGAGGTAGCATCAAGAGCAACGATCCCAATAATAGGTAACGGTTCTGTATACGATTATGATTCTTATTTAAAGATGAAGTCAACAGGTGTTGATGGAGTCATGATTGCAAGAGGAATGATGCATACGCCATGGCTTTTTAAAGTTATTGAAAGTAAGGGTGATTATTCAATAAGTAGCGACGAGATTTTATTACTTCTTTTAGATATGTATCAAGATATGAAAGTAGAGGCGTTAAGAAGAGATAGTGAAATTGAAAGATTAAAAAAGATAAATCATTACAAACAGATATTTATAAAGTTTTCATTATGGTTCTCTAGAAATTTACGAGATGCTACAACGTTTAGAAAAAACTTATATCAGTGTAAAGATATTAATGAAATTATGGATCAAGTTGATACGTTTTATAAATCAGCATAGTGAGTTAAATCTTATAAATTGTTGTAAATTGTGATATGAAATTTAGGTTAAATTAAATATAAGAACGAGTTGTAAATAGGCAATTATGATAAATAGTTTACCTAGATGTGAGAGTGCAAGATATGTAGTTTTACACAATTGTTTAGCAAATACAAGAAAGAGTAAAATAGAGTTATTACGATAAAGTTGTCTAGACCAGAGTGTGCAAGATAGGTGTTCAATTTTTATAAATTATGGTAAATTAGAGATATGAAATTCAAATTAAATTCAATATATGAACCAGCAGGTGATCAGATAGAAGCGATACGTGATCTTGTTACGAACTATGAGGACGGTGTTAAGCGTCAAGTTCTTTTAGGAGCGACAGGATCTGGTAAAACTTTCACGATGGCGAATGTCATCACAACACTTAATGTACCAACATTAATTATCGCACATAACAAAACATTAGCAGCTCAACTGTACGGTGAGTTCTGTAGATTTTTTCCAGATAATGCAGTTGAGTATTTTGTAAGTTATTACGATTATTATCAGCCAGAAGCGTACATGCCATCATCAGATACATACATAGAGAAAGACTCATCAATCAATGAAGAGATAGATAAATTAAGACATAGAGCAACTAGAAGTTTAGTTGAACGACGTGATGTAATTATTGTTGCATCGGTTTCATGTATCTACGGTTTAGGATCGAAAGAAACGTACACCGATATGAAGCAGGATATATCTATTGATCAAGAGATGTCGATTGATCATCTAACAGATGTGTTGATACAGATAAGATATACACGAAACGATTTTGATTTTCATAGAGGAACGTTTAGAGTGAAGGGCGATACGATTGAGATTTTTCCATCTCACGAAGATTCGTTAGGTTACAGGATAGAATTTTTTGGTGACACAATTGAAAGGTTATCGGAGTTTGATTTTATAACTGGTACAACGCTTAAAGTTTTTGACAGTTTAGCGATCTATCCGAACACTCATTATGTTACTCAAGCGATCACAACTAATAATATTTTAGAGCAGATGAAAAAAGATCTACTACTTAGATCTAAGGAATTCATAGAGCAAGATAAACTTTTAGAAGAACAGCGTATAACTCAGCGAACTATGTATGATATAGAGATGATAAAAGAGACAGGACATTGTACAGGTATTGAAAATTATTCAAGATATTTTGATGGAAGAAAACCAGGTGAGACTCCACACACATTAGTAAGCTATCTACCACCTGATGCACTTGTGATTATTGATGAGTCGCACATGACAGTGCCACAAATTAGAGGTATGTATAATGGGGATAGAGCTCGTAAAACTAATCTAGTAGAGTTCGGTTTTAGGCTTCCAGTAGCGTTAGATAATAGACCATTAAAATTTGAAGAGTTTGATTCATTGTTAAATAAAGTTATGTATGTTTCAGCTACTCCAGATATTTATGAAGTTGAAGCATCAAACGGTATTATTGCAGAACAGATTATTCGTCCGACTGGATTAGTAGATCCGATAATAGAGATTAGACCTGCAAAAACACAGGTTGATGATCTGTATAATCAGATTGTGATAAGGGCAGAAAAGGGCGAGAAGATTTTGGTTACAACGCTTACTAAACGTATGTCTGAAGAGTTGACAAAATATTATAAAGAGTTAGGTGTACGAGTGGAATATCTTCACTCAGATATAGATACATTTGAACGTATAAAAATTATTAAATCTCTACGACTTGGCGAGTTTGATGTTCTAGTTGGTATCAATCTTCTGAGAGAAGGATTAGATATTCCTGAGGTAACATTAGTTGCTATTTTAGATGCAGATAAAGAAGGGTTCTTGCGTTCAGCAAAAGCACTTATACAGACAGTTGGTAGAGCTGCAAGGAACGTTGATGGCAGGGCTATATTTTATGCAGATAGAATTTCTAAAGCTATGCAACAAACTATGGATGAAACAAATCGAAGAAGAGAGAAACAGTTAGAGTATAATAGAGTTCATAATATAACTCCTGAGACTGTTAAAAGCAATATAGGTGATGTATCATTTTCTGTGTATGAGAAAGATTACTCAACTGTTGATATTAATAAAGATAAAATAAAGTTGTCGGGTAATAAGAAGAAGGATATAATACATTTAGAGAAAGAGATGTTTAAAGCTGCCGAGAAACAAGATTATGAATATGCGGCAAAATTAAGAGACATGCTTTTTGAGTTGAAGAGTAAATAATCAGTGACATTTATATAAATTTTCTTTTGTGGAGAGACTATGTTAAATAAAGCGACTAGAGTGGTAATCTTTTGGGCGATTGTGTTTTTTGTGTTTGTGATCACGCCTATTCTTGGTGTGTCATTATATATATATATGATAATGGATACTTTGCCTCCGATAGAGGAAATCAGTCAATTCAAATATTCTGAACCGATGAAAATATATGATCGTAATGGCGATATAATTGCAGAGTTAGGACAAGAGCGTCGTTATCCAGTTCCATACGCATCACTACCACCGTTTCTAGGTAAAGCAGTTGTTGCAGTTGAGGATTCGAGATTTTATTTACATAACGGTGTAGATATGGTTGGTATAGCAAGAGCGTTTGTGGCTAATGTTAAAGCTGGAAGAATTGTTCAAGGTGGTTCAACTTTAACACAGCAGTTAGTTAAAATACTATATCTTAATCCAGAGAAAAAACTTAAACGAAAATTAAAAGAGGCAATTCTTGCATATAAACTAGACAATTATTTAAGTAAAGAAATGATTTTAGAGTTATATTTAAATCAAGTTAATTTTGGTAGAGGTGGCTATGGTGTAAAAGCTGCTGCGATAAATTATTTTGGCAAAGAGGTTACAGATCTAACTTTAGCTGAAGCTGCTATGATTGCTGGAATTCCTAAAGCACCAGGATTATACTCTCCTCATATAAATCTTGAAAGAGCTATTGGCAGAAGAAACACAGTTCTGTCTCGTATGCTTACTATGAATTATATAAGTCAAGAAAGTTATGAGGAAGCGATAGCTGAAGAGGTTGTATTAGTTGAAAGCATACCTTTAAAATTAAAATATGCAGGATATTTTGTTGATTTTGTAAAAGAGTTTATTGAGAATGATTTGAAGATAGATAACCCAGAAGAACAAGGTTTAAAAATTTATACAACGCTTGATATATCTCATCAACTTGCAGCAGAGGCAGCTATTAGAAAGAATGTTCTACTGGTATCTAAAAATGAAGGTTATCAAGGTGTTGTGTATAGAGAAGTGAAAGATAATAATACATCGGAGAGTACAGCGACTGACAATATATCAACTGATAATATATCAACTGTTAAGAGTAAAGATGTTAA
>CAMQYB010000150.1 GCA_947039055.1 uncultured Deferribacteraceae bacterium | reverse complement strand
CAAAACTTGCCTACGCACCAAACCACGCCCACGAAACTTGCCCACGAAACTAACTAACGGGGGGGGGTAATAGCTTTCTTAGTTATTACACTCATCTATCCAGTCGTTTATCTTTTTAATAAATTCACCGTGCAACTTACTTCCTGAAGAATCTTTTACACCCTCAACATATAAATGTACGTTAGGAGAGTATTGATCTGGAAGCATTAACACCCAAGCGTCATCATTTAGGATTTTTATACCGTCAATAAATGATACTTCACGATCTCTAGCTTCTTCACTCATCTTACGCATAAGGTATCCTTTAGCTTCAATAGGACAGTTTATAACCGAATGGAAAAATGAGTATTTAGGAATATCTTTTGCAATCTCAGATAAAGGTTTACCTATTTTTTTCAACATCTCAACGATTTTTAAACATGCAAATATAGAATCAGGAAATGGCATGTGATCGGTAAATCTAAGTAACGATCTAAGATCTGATGAGAAATAGTAATCTTTAAGAACAGCACTTTTAATACCTGTATATTTGCCTCGTACTATCTGAATATTTTTAAGTTTGCTATCAATTAATGTTGGTGCAAAAGCTGGTAAAAACACTTTTACTTTATGATCTACACTTCCATCAATAAGTAGAAGAATTAACATAATAAGCTTATGTCCAGAATATATTTCACCTTTATCATCAACTAAACCAATTCTCTCACCTGATGGATGAATAATAAATCCAGCATCAGCATCAAGAGCTTTAACAATGCGTGATACTTGGTTAGATGTTTTCTCTAACTGATTTTCTGAACGTGATAACTTCATTTCATCGTGATTAGCGTTAAGGATAACAGCTTCAATACCAGTTGCTTTCAATAAGTCTGGCAAGATAGCATTTGTAGTTCCGTTCAGCAGATCGACAACTATTGATGTATTATGTGATTGTAAAAAGAGCAAGTTTATAGTGTTAAGAACACTTTCACGATAATACTCTTTAACCATATGTTTCTCTGTAATATCTCCGATATCTTTATGCGTTACTCTTCTGAAATTTTCTCTAAAGAATATTCTTTCAAGATTTTTTTCGATACCAGTATCTATATTATCTCCATTTTCATCAAAGAATAATATTTCAGTATGAGTAGGATCAGTAGGTGATTGTCTAAAATGTACACCACCAACTTCTCCGAAAGTCATCAATTTATATCTAAGTGTAGGTAGAGTTTCCATACGCAGATCTATAACGCTAACACCAGCAGATAGTAATCCACCAAGGAAAGATCTTTTAAGCATTCTTGATGCTCTATGATAATCTCTTGCTATAAGAATTCTTGAACCCTCAGGAAGAAGAGATCCAAACGCTGCTCCTAATTTTGCAGCCATTTCAGATGATAGTTCAACGTTTGTTCTAGCAGAAACTTTTCCACCTTCAAATATTGAGTTCTTCCATCTATCTCCCCAAATTAGGTTAGATGAAATAATTGAACCTTCATCTATTAATTTATTAGGCCATACCATTATGTCTCTTTCAAAAATAACGTTATTACCTATCTTTGTGTCTTGAGCAATAATAGAACCTTTAGCCATTTTAACCGATGAACCGATTAGAATATTATCGCATAATACTGCGTTTGATATATCAGAATCAGTACCGATTTTAACACCGTCCCATAAGATAGATCTATCAATTGATGTAGATTTTTCAACAGTACAATTACTACCTAAACAACAATCGGTTAATGTGACATTATCTTCAATAGTACAGTTATCGCCTACGACAACAAGCCCTTTGATATCAGCAGAGTTAGCTATATTACTTTTCTCGCCGTGGTATAATACTCCTGATGGATAATCTTTTTTAGTTCCAGCGAAATCTAATTTAATTTTTCCTTCAGCAATCTCAAGTAGAGATGTACGATATGAGTCAGGATTACCTATATCTCGCCAGTATCCTTTAGCGTTATAGCCAAAAATATCTACGCCTCTAGCCATCATGCTAGGGAAAAGATCTTGAGAGAAATCGAAATTTTTATTCTCAGGTATGTATGATAAAACTTCTGGTTCAAAAACATATATTCCAGTATTGATGGTATCAGAGAAAACTTCTCCCCATCCTGGTTTCTCCAAAAATCTTAATATTTTACCGTTTTCATCTGTTATAACAACACCGAATTGTAACGGATCAGGAACAGATGTTAAGGTGATTGTCGCCTTAGATTGTTTCGCTTCATGATAGCCGATTATTTCAGGAATGTTGAAATCAGTTAATAGATCACCTGAAACGACAATAAATCGTTCGTTCAAGAATTCTTCAGCTTTTTTCACAGCACCAGCCGTACCGTAGTCACTATCTGGAAGTACGTAATGGATATTTATACCAAATTTTGAACCATCGCCAAAATAATCCTGAACAACTTCTGGTTTGAAGTATAACAGTATTGCGATATCTTTTATCCCTGCATCACGAAGAGATAATATGATATACTTCATCATTGGTTCATTATAAACGGGAATCATCGGTTTCGGAACATTGGCAGTTAGTGGTTGAATACGTGTACCAAATCCACCTGCCATAACCACTGCTTTCATAAACATCACCTTCCAAAAAGATTTGATACGGTTGTGCTAAAGACTAGATTTATAAATGGTGCAAATAGAGCCTTAACATCATCATTATAATACAACGAATATAAAACGACTACATTGATTGGTACGGAATGGTTAAAGACTAGATTTATATATGGAGCAAATAGAGCCTTAAAATCATCATTAATTATTAATACAACGACTGCTTAAAACGACTACTTAAAATGACTACAATAACATTGAATGTTATTTGTTATGGATATGCTTTATTTCTACTAATAATGTATACTACAAAAATAAAGCAATAAATGGTGTTACTTTTTACCTAAAACTTTTTTAATTTCTTCTATTAATGGTTCGATGTTTTGAGATTTAACCCAACAACCATCAGCTGCCCAAGTTGAATGATCGTCTTGATACGATGCATACGCTGTTGCAACAATAGTTTTGATATTTTTGTAATCTTTAGAAATGCGTTGTAGAATATCAATTCCAGATTCGCCTTTCAGTTTGATATCAAGAATACATAGGTCGATACTTTCTTTCTCTAAAATAGCAAAACACTCAGCTGAATTAGATGCTTCAAATGTTGTGTAACCAGCGTCTTTTATTTCTGAAGAGAATAGAAAGCGAATTTCTGCTTCGTCATCTACAATAAGGATTTTTTCATTCATAGCAGTACCTCGATTATTTATTTTAACAACTAATACAGTAACCATACTGTAACATAGATAATATTAAAATAAAAGTATAAAAGCTAATGATATACATAAAAAGTGTTCTATAAAAATTATATATTAATTATATTTACTATTAAGATAGCTTTAGATTATTTTAATCAAGTCTAATTTAGTCTAATTATAGCCTAATATGTTTTAAGTTTATCTATCGCAGTTTTATAATTTTCTGCTTGAAAGATATAGTTTCCAGATACAAGTGCAGTTGCACCAGCAGAGATTAACTCTTTATATGTTTTATCATTAACACCACCATCAACTTCAAGATAGATATCTTTTTTTGTTGATTTAATCATCTCTCTAACTTTTGCAACTTTGCTATACGACGACGGAACAATGCTTTGTGCAGGAAACCCAGGATTAACTGTCATTACAAGCACAAGATCGACATAGTTAATAATCTCTTCCAAAACAGACACAGGGGTTGCTGGGTTAAGTGATACACCTGCTTTCACACCTTTAGACTGAATATAACTTATCGTACGATGTAGATGTATATCTGCTTCGTAATGTATAGTTATGATATCTGATCCAGCGTTAATAAAGTCATCAACATATTGTGAAGGGTTTGATATCATAAGATGCGTATCAAATATTTTTTTTGTATGGTTACGGATAGATTTTACAACAGAAGCTCCGTAAGTAATATTAGGTACAAAATGTCCGTCCATGATATCAAGGTGAACCCAATCAGCACCTGCAAGATCCACGGCTTGAACTTCTTCCTTTAATTTTGAGAAATCAGATGACAAAATTGATGCAGAAACTATCATAAAAACCTCACTACTAATTTTAATAAAAACAATTTATAGATAAAAACTTCTTAGTTTTAACAGTATTGTCACGTAAATTGTTTAATTTTCTAATAACATAATAGCACAATTAGTTATACAGATAAAGCCTAAAGCATTGTACTGCTGAAATATTTAGTTTACAAAGATATTATTCTATAGTAATACTTTATATGTTTATTGTTAGAAAAATAGTATTATTACTTACACTTACATTGATTGTTTTCTCAACATCTGATTGTACAAAATACCCTAATAAGATGAAAGAAGATCCGAAAAAAGAGCTACAAAGCGAGTCGGATCAACTTCTTTTATTTATAGATGAAATGCACGATAAGCATGGATTTGATAAAAAGTATCTTGCTGGTATTTTTGCAGATGTATCGAAAGAGAGAGTTGAAAAGGCTGGAAATGCATCTATAAGAGCAATCCCAAGAGGAAGATTTAACTGGTATGCTTATAGAGATAACATGGTTAACGATAGAAGAACTAACCAAGGTGTTGAGTATTTTAAGAAGAATAAAGATGCGTTAATAGAGGCTGAGAAAAGATTTGGTGTGCCATCATATATAGTTGTTAGTATTTTAGGAGTAGAGACAAACTACGGCACTGTTAGGATGAGATATAACGCATTAGAGGCTTTATATGCACTATCTTTTATTGAGACAAGAAGATCTAATTATTTTAAAAAAGAGTTAGAATCATTTTTAGTGCTATCAAAGAAATTTAATCAAGATCCTACACTTTTTAGAAGCTCATACGCAGGAGCATTAGGTATACCTCAATTTATGCCAAGCAATATTGATAGATATGGTATTGATGGTGATGGTGATGGATATATTGATATTATTAATAATCATAAAGATGCGATATTTTCAACAGCTAACTATCTATCATCATACGGCTGGAAGAAAGGACAACCGATTATTGAAAAAGTAACGGTTAATAGTGCAAAAAGTAAAAAATATAGTAAATATGTTAGTAGCTCAGCTTGTAAAAGTGGTAAAAAATACTCTATTAGTAAACTTAAAAACGCAGGTATTAATTTTTCTAAAAGCACTCCTGTTAATGATAACCTTAAAGGTAAATTGCTTAAAATCGGTGTCGGTAACGATAAGTTTGAGTATTATGTCGCATTTGATAATCTATGCGTTATTATGAGATATAATAATAGTATAGGTTACTCTATGGCTGTGAATTATCTAGGTGGAAGAGTGGCAAAAAATATTAATCCTAAGACTCGTGCTTTTACAGGATACGGAAGAGAGATCAAACTAAGCAAGAAGTAGATTAAGC
>CAMQYB010000149.1 GCA_947039055.1 uncultured Deferribacteraceae bacterium | reverse complement strand
TTTAATTAAGTGAGTGCGATTTCGTTCGTTGAAGTTTAGTTGATAGTAGGTTTAATCAGTTTAATTAAGTGAGTGCGATTTCGTTCGTTGAAGTTTAGTTGATAGTAGGTTTAAGCAGTTTAATTAAGTGAGTGCGACTTTGTTCGTGGCAAGTTTAGTTGATAGTAGGTTTAAATAGTTCGATTAAGTGAGTGCGACTTTGTTCGTTGAAGTTTAGTTGATAGTAGGTTTAAGCAGTTTAATTAAGTGAGTACGACTTTGTTCGTGGCAAGTTTAGTTGATAGTAGGTTTAAGTAGTTTAATTAAGTTAGTACAAGTTACTTGTCGCAACATTTGTTAGGTTCTGAATTATAAATAATTAAATTTAGTATAATTAAATTTAAATTATAAATATCTTAATTGAATGTGTGTAAGTTAATTGTTATAATCTGTTTTTAGTGCACTATTATCATCATCAATTTAAAATTAGTTTAATTATTATAAAAAGCGTAACATCAATTTGATGCTACGCTTTTATTTTATGAGACTATAAGTTTATACAAATAAAATACTTAGAACATTATATCGCTAATTCTGATTCCCATAAACCGTGGATATTACAGTAACTTACTGCGATTAATTTTCCAGGTTTAGTTAATGTAACTTTAAATATAGCAGAGCTTTCAGTATGAGCAGAACCTTTGTCAGCTCCTTCAACTGATTCACCGTGAGCTAAAAACTCAGCTTTACCTAAACAAGTAATAGCTGTAGCATCATCAGATTTGAAAAACAATGTTACATAATTGATGAAATGTGCAGTAGTGTTTGGATGAGCTATCTCTTTTCCAACAGTTACTTCAACAGTATATGTATTGTTATCTTTTTTAAGAACTTCTATCGCAGGAACGTGCTTTTCAGTAGCAAATTCGTCAGTTTTAATTAATTTTCCTATGAACATGATTTCACCTCGTTGTTTTTGATTAATATAATTTATTTAACATATAAATTTAAGTAAAAGAAATAAAAGAATAAACTTTAGTCGTGAATATTATAATGTTATCCAAAAGTAATATCACTTGCAATATTATATCTAACAAACTATAATAGTCAACAAAAATATTATCAAAAATACGGTTCTGCAGGTATAAAATATATGGAAGACAAACTTTCAAAAAAGCTTTTAAATACTTCATTAATATCAATTTTAAGTAAAGATGATTTGTCAAGTGAAACAATACCATTTGATGAGTATCATCTTGTCATGGCACAGACAGATTTTATTACGAATAAACATGAGCATAAAGCAGTCAAAACCTATTTTTATAGAGTGCCACCTTTTAGAGCATCGTATGTCGTAGTAGCTGGGATCATAGCTTTTATAAATAAAATTAATTCGTTCTCATTTAAAAATATAGTTGAATATCTTGAAAGGTGTAACTATAAAAAAGAGTTTATAGATTATATTAAAACAAGAGATAAACTCAACGTTGAAGTTTTCGCAGTTACTGAAAATTCAATAGTTTTTCCAAGTGAGCCTATACTTATAATCAGATCATCGCTACTTGATAGCAGATTGATTGAGGATTTTGTTCTTCACGAGTTAAATTTCCCATCTCTCATCGCTACAAAATGGAACAGAATAAAAACTGTGTCAAAATCTATGCCGTTGTTTGAGTTCGGTAGAAGGCGTGCTCAAAACTCTCTAAAAGCATCGCTATACTCTTACTACTCAGGAGTTGTATCAACTAGTAACTGTGAAGCAAGTTTCCGTTTTGGAATTAAAGCATCAGGCACGATGGGGCATGAGTTTATTCAAAGTAGCGATAATGAGAGAGAGGCGTTTGATAGCTTTATAAATGTTAATCCTACAACTCCGATATTATTGGTTGATACGATCAATACATTAGAGTCTGGTGTTGTGCATGCAATAGACTCTTTTAGAGCGAACAAAGAGTTATTAATTAAAAATAATAGTTGGCATAAAATCGGAATAAGAATAGATAGTGGCGATCTAGCATATCTTGCTGTAAGTTCATATAAGAAGATGAAAGAGAGTTTAAGAACTGATGATATCAACATAGTATTATCTAACGATTTAGATGAGTACAATATAGAGTCGATAATAAATCAGATACAGTTTGCAGATGAAGATAGCGTTCTTAAACATATCTCATTTGGAGTTGGAACAAGAGGAGCGACTGGTTGGGGATCGCCTGCACTTGGTGGAATATGTAAACTGTCTGAGCTTGACAACAGATACATTATGAAGATATCAAATAACAGTATTAAAACGACTATCCCAGGTGAGTGCAGAAGTGCAACGCTTACAAATTCTAACGGAGAATATATAACGACATTAATCTATCTTAAAGATGAAAATATAGAGGATATAAAATATTGTGTCGATCCACTTGATGATACAAATTTTATGGAGTTATCTGGTAAAGGTATAAATTGTTCTAAAGAGAAACAGAGGTTAGTGTATTCATCTATGAACGAGAAGGGGATATTTATAGATGAGTCTGTACAGTTGTCATTAACGGATATTTGTAAAAATCAAGAACCTATTTTATCGACTCTTGACTGGACGTATAAACGTATATTAAATCCTCATAGGGCAAAAGTTAGTTTATCGTCGAAACTGTTTGAGCTTCGATCATCTATGATAAAGAGTTCAAGTTTTTATAAACATATAGATTAGATAATTATATAGACACGAATGAGATGGATCATATAAAGGGGAAGTATAAATATGTCTAGTAAAGATAAAAAAAACGATAAAAGTATACGAATTGAGTATAAAATATTAATATTTTTTGTATTAATCTTTCTTATTTATGTTGTGTATAACGCTGTTTTTGGAAGTGATGAAGGTGGTCAATCTATGAGTGGTGGCTCATCAGTTGGTAGAGATGTTTCATCACAAGGTGAAAGTAAACGATCAATTTCTGAAGCTGTTAAATCAGATAGACCGCTTGTTATTGATACAGAGCAGATAAAAGAAGATGTAGAGAAACTAGATGAGGACACACCTAAAAAAGATACACCTCAAAAAGTGTCACCAAAAGATATTGAAGAGTTTAGACTGGGCGATAAAGAGATAGAGTTAATTGAGAAAGCATCAGAGTCTGCAACGCCAACTATTTGGATATATGTTAGAAATAACGGTACAAGAAGAGACGATATGGCGACTAGATATTGTAGAGAGTTTAATGCAAGTGGTATTAAGGCGAGATCTGTTCTGATACTTGATTCTGATGCAAAAAAACGTGGCAAGTTTATAGAGCTTGGTGAGAAGAAGTGTAATTAGGTTTACAATTTCTATGTTGTAGGTTTTTGAAAGTTACAGTTAAATTTATTATTTTATATAGAGGATATATTTTGGCATTATTTAAATCACCAAATGAGAAATCATTTTATGAGTTAGGCATAAGGGCTATTGATAAGGGCTACTATGAACTTGCGTTACAATGTTTCTCTAAAGATGTTAAGAGAACTAATAATCCTAAATCATTATTCATAATAGGGTTTATATTATATTTTGGACAAGGCGTAAAACAAGATGTTGATAAAGCTAGAACATTCTTTGAACTAGCAGCAGAACAAGATGAGTATGAAGCTATGTTTTATTTAGGTGAGATACATAAATCAGGTAAAGGAAAAACTGCAAAGAATTTAGATATAGCGTATGATTGGTATTATAAGGCAGCTCAATCAGGACATACAGAGTCACAATTTAATATCGGGTTTATGCATAAGCAAGGTAAGGGTGCTTATCAAAGTGATGAAGAGGCTGTTAATTGGTTGTATGAATCTGCAAAACGTGGCAACATGAAAGCTCAGTATAATATGGGTATCATGACAGCATCAGGCAGAGGTTGTTTGAAAGATGATGAGGCTGCTTTTAGATGGTATAAATTATCAGCCGAACAGGGATATTCTATCGCTATGTACAATCTAGGGTTTATGTATCAAAGTGGTAGAGGTGTTAAGAAAGATTTTAAGACTGCGAATCACTGGTTTATCAAGTCAGGACAGTAAGATCAAAATAGACGAGCCAATATTATCCACTCATACTGTAAAATATTGAATGGATATTATCTTTAAAATTTAACAACATTATGTAGTATATGAAACTTGGTTTGCTGTTCTAACTAATATATAACACGGGGCAGTAAATGAACACAGATTTTTTTGACAAGATTGAAGAGTATTTTAATCAGAACTTAAAAAAGTTAGAGAGTATTGTTAAAAAGAGTATATCTAAATCTGTAAAACAAGTTGCGACAAAAGGTGTTATGTACTCAGTAGAACCGTTTGAAAGTGAGTTTCAATACGGTAAAAGAACATCAAAAAAAGTATTGCCTGAAGTAGTACCTAAAGATGATTGTTATAGGGTTTATATTGATGATAAAGAGAGGGTTATAGCAGTTGATAGAGCGTCAGAATTTCTATCAAAACCTAATAAAATTTATATTAAAACTGAGAAGATATTTATCTATGAGGACGATACTGTTTGGGCGTTGCACGTTGCTGATTGGGGGATAGTGATAAAAATATTACTGTTTGATAATCAAAAACTTATGGAAGAATATTCTTGTGATTTTAATAGTACATATAATGATGTGAAACCGTATTTGCTAAGTTCGTATTCGTATAATAAATATATTTGGCAAGATGAGAAATTAATCTCTAAGAAATGGCAATTATTTAGGATTGATAAAAAAGATAAATCGAAAAACAAACTTATAAATTGGAAGTTATATAGCGAACTTACTGAGTATAATTATGAACTTTCATACGATCAAAAAGGTAAGTTAATATCTATTTTAGAAGAACATGACGGCAGAACAGAATTCATGTTTACATCTATAAAACCTAAACCGTTTGATTTTGAAAAGCTATATCAAGATCTACTTGTGGCAACGGTTTATATGTATAAAAATTATAGAAAAATTGTGAAAAAAGGAACTATGTGTGGGTTTGGATTATATACCGATGAAGAGGGATCATTCCTTTCATTTGCAATAAACACGAAAGAGCATTTAGATGAAGTTTGCAAATCAGATGAAGAGATGAGTTGTTATAAATATAGCACAAGCGAATGGATGTATGAAGGTGTTGAGATTGATGGAGCATTAACTGATATTAGTAATAGACTTTGCGAATATTTGAACTCTCTACCTACTGATAGTTACAAAGATAAATTTCGTACAAATGTGTTAAACCAATCGGTTAAAGTTCTTGAGTCTTTTCGTAAAACAGAAGATGTAGCAAAAGAGATTACGTTGATGGTAAATATTACAACTGATGAATTAAATGAATATGAAAGAGCAAGGATTATTAAAAAATTAAATTAATAAGTAAAAAACCAGTTTTAAAGTAGCAAGTAGATAGTCGGTATAAATGGATGAGTTGATGTT
>CAMQYB010000148.1 GCA_947039055.1 uncultured Deferribacteraceae bacterium | reverse complement strand
CCTATGTCTATACCTGCTACTTTCATTAACCTCTCCTTGTTTATATTTCTATTACTAATAGAGGAAAGCTCCTCCTTTATCTCTATTAGTTGATTGATTTAATAACCCTCTCACGTTGATCTATATGAGTGTTTAAAATCGCTGTAACTTTAACCGTTTGTTGTTTCGATATCTCAATCTCATGCAACATCTCTTTTTCATTGTTGTTTACCGTCTTTTTCATTTCATGCAATTTATCGATATCGGAAATCGATTGAATTGTTGAGATTATCGCAGTAACAACTACATCAGGAAATACCCTAGTCTGATCATCGATATTGCCATTTCGCTTGTTTTTGTTTTTGTTTTTATTATCAGAAAACATTCTTTATCACCTCTTAAATAAAATATCTTATACCTATATATATCAACGCCTTGTTCGAGAGATGTGTATATAGATATAAGTTGTTGGTAATATTAACTATTTTACTGATATATATTTTTTTAATTAATGTGCAGTTTTATTATCAATCAAGCTACTATCATAGTAATAAAACGCTTTGCCGTGATCACGACTAGTTCTATTTCCACACTCTCTACAGATATATTCTGTTAAGATCACACCTGTTTCATAGTGATCAGCGTTGACTGTTATTTGAAAACTATCACATTTTTTACATCTCAATTTATTCATTATCATTAACCTCATCTTCAGCTACTATTTTTTGAAGAAAGGATTTAAGCTTATCTTTAATGTTCCAGCTATTAAACTCTTTCTGTAGTTTTAATATTTTAACTTCATCATTTTGCTCTCCCACAAACAGGTAGAAATTACCTTCAGCATCACATCGTATAGATGAGTCTTGATAATGTAGAATTTTAAGAACTGATGCAAATTGATGATCTGATGTTTCTGATCCATCATTTCTATTTTCTATATCTACACCTAGATTACTAACACACTCATCATCACAGCTATCTTGATATTCGATATACGTGTTTTTATAACTCATATAGGTTTGATAGATCGATACTTCATTGTTTCTAATCTTATCGATATCCTCTTGAGTAGCCCTATCAAGTACAACCAATATCTGTTTAGCCTTGCTCTCTGATAATGTAGTAAAACGTTCTCTAATAAAATCTGCTTTAGATCCTTCGCCGTAACTCTTTATATAAGGTTCTAAAACTTTAGGTATCAAATCTATTAAATTACTATCAGTAATATTTCTTCTATTAAACTGTAATTTATATGCATGCTTTAAGGCTTCGTTCTCATTTTTGAATGAATGATAGATTACAGATATATCTTCTATACCTAAAATCTCTACAGCTTTTAAACGAGTGTGTCCATCGATCAAGATACACTTCTCTTTCCATACAACAACTGGTTGCGACATATCGTAACCGTTAATACGAATATCATTAACAATACTATCTAAAACTAAGCTATCGATATTGAATAACGATACAAACTGATCGTTAAGCTTGATACGATCTGTCTTCATAGTAGTAATTGCGTACGTTTCATCAGATCTATTTTTACTACTCATTTCTGTAATATTTATAACTTCTCCCATTATGGATACCTCCGATTTTGAATTAATATTATTTCTCAATTTTTACTTTAATCACCCTGCGACTTTCTTTATTGTCCTGCTTAACTGTACCGTTTGAGTGTATGTATAAAATCCCTTTCCTCTCATTTTTGATAAACCAAACAGTAATCATGCTTTGTTCAACGTTCAAAGCAATGTTTGAAATATAGGCGTGCAACATATCTGAATTGCCTTTCATATCATAAAAGAATATATCTATAAATTTTCCTAACATCTTTTCCATATGTTCATTAATATCTAAAAGTTCTGCTATATCGTATGTCATGCTTGCCTCCGTAAATCTATTTAATAAAACAATATGAAATGCTTATCATTGATTGCATTGAACAGAATATCTTTAGCTAGGTCATCTTCGATATACTCTAATACTGTTAAAACTTTCTCACTGTATTTAACTACTGCATTTTTTATATCTACTTGACCGATCTCTTCAGTTGCAAAATCTCCACCTTTGACTAGTAGCTTGTCGCAGTAATCGTTATTAATCATGCTTGATATAAAGTCTTTAACTGGATACTCACTCAACATCATTTTCTTAGATCCTGATATATTGATATCCACTTTCAAACCTGATAAGTAAGTTATAAAACCTAACTTCTCTCCCTCATTACTATTTGCAAATGTTTCCATCTCTTCATAAGTAGGAAATATAAGTCTTGTTGATATGCTTTTAAAATAACTCCACGATAGAACCGTTTCATCTATCTTCTCTTCAAAAAAAGGTATTAATCTAACTGGACTTACACTTGAGAACTCATTGAAGAAATGTTTGAACGTTGATGTTCCTGATCCTGTTCTTGCTGGCATACATGCAATAAAACTATCTTTAGGTGAAAAGATTCCGTAAAACTGATCACATAATAAATCTTCATTGTTACGCATCAGTTTAATATCTCCATCTTCTTCATTGAAAAGAATCGGTACAGTTTTTTTCTCTTTAGCTATAGTTATGAAAAAGTACGGCTTATCGTTTACTATCTTTTTCTCTAAAACCTTCCACATATAATTAACCGATGAATAGAACGTATCAAACTTCTTATCCATTGTTAAAGTCTTCTCTAGTTCGTTAGATATCGCTGAAATAAAATTGTTGTCATTCGTATCAATTCTAAAAAATGATACATTTACTGTTTTACTGTTTCCCATAAAATCACTCTCCGTAATATTTTTTTCTGTACCCTTATATATCAGAGCCTTGTTCGAGAATGATTTTTTGACATAAAAATCAATTTTAATGGTTATTGTTAATTATCAATAAGTTACGTTAATAATTGCCAAAATTGGCAAATTGGCAAAATTGGCAAATTGACAAAATTGGTAAAAAGTTATATTTTTTATTTTTTGAGATTATTTTATAGTGAATTTTAATCGATATAAAAAACTGCTTGCAATCGATATATATCTATTATAGATTAGTGTCATCAACTGCGTTTTCATAACGTCTCTCTCACTAGGTGAGAGGAAGATTAACTACCATGCTATATGATTATGTTTAGAACATAACTTTTATAGAGGATGTGGTGGTTAGTGAGCAAAAAAGTAGCGACATGAATAGTTCATTTCGATCCCCTACTTATGTAATGGATATTGTTCACAATATTCAATTTAAATGATGTTAATTTAAACATCAAATCAAACAAATATAATCAAACAAATTAAGAGATGTATATGATACTTTTCAAAGGTCTTATATTATCTAAAATCAATCAAAATTTATTCAAAAAAATGATTCTTTTTTGACAAAATCTAAAAAATATTTTAAATAGCAAAAATTACTGTATTATCAGTAATTTACAAAAAAAATGCAGATCAGCATTAGGAAATTAGAGAAAAAGCGAGTTTCGAGCTTTTTTATCAAGGTTTTAAAAATAATTAAAATCCAAAAAAAAAATGAAATTTTAAAAGAAGTTTACTGTTGAAATCTTTGCCCTTCACGGCGGATGGATAGAAGTTAAAACGAACACGTTTAAAAACGTGATTATATAGATTGTTTTTTAGCCTAAAGTCTAGGCAAGAGAGCTGAACGCAGTAAAGACATCAATCTTTCTGTTATTAGGTGTGTGGGTGCTAACTGGTTTAATAAGCCAATTGTAGCTCACACGGGTGTCGCATGGTGCAATGAGAGTTGCTCGCCATGTGGCAACGGCGGCTGCGAGTAAAATCGCTTCTAGCCACTAAAAATCCTCTCCTTTTTTGCACTTAGCACTCCAACAATTGTTTTAGAGATAGAACACTTGCATGCTAAGTGATTTTCTTGTAAAATTATTTTGTAACTGGGCGACACGGAAATTATGAACGATATATCGTTTGTACGTTATATATGAAGTGGTGATATGGCTAGTAATAGCTAAGTAATCCACCTTGTGGGATAGTCGTAATACTATAACACTAAGCATGCCAGGGGAGTCTGATAGTAGTAATATTATCAGATGAATAGCTCAACCTGTAAAGGAACTAACTGTACAACGTTAGTCTAAAGCGTCCTATCCGCCTTGAAAAATCAAGGTTCTAGGAGGATGCAAGCATGTAAGTAGATTGAGAGTGGCAAGGCCGAACTTGTGTTGACAGATCAGTGTACCGAAATATCTTAATTTTAAGATAAAGTAAGGGGGAGCTTCTAGTTTCTGCCCCGATACCATAAACGTATCACAAACTGATTTCGAGCAGACCAGACTCAATGTACGACATATATAACTAACGTGGAAAGATCCGAACGGATAGGTTTGATACCCTATTGCGAGGATTGATTAGCGGAGATTAGTAATCTTAATATAGAACAGATGCAAGGCAGTGTCTGTTTAAATTCTAAGGTGGACTTATTACCCACCTTGCTACAGAATAGATGAAAATTTCCACCTTCTTAAACCTAGACTTAACATTTTTTTCAGTTCGTTTAAGGGATAGTTTGGCTTAATTGCCAGCTATCCCTTTTAATTAACTGATATCTATCCGCCCTGAAGGGCAAGGCAAATCAAAAGATTTCTCCCGAAAAGAGGTGTCTATGAGAAAAATTTATCTATGTGTTTCATGGCAAGGACTAATTCAACAGATCATATCCTTAGTTACAAAAGGTTATGATGAATATCAACTATTAAATCCAAAAGGTAATGTTACTGAAGAACGTTTGCGTAGAATTGATAAGCGTATTATTAAGGTTTTTAATCTTAAAGGGCAAAATCGTAATACTCGTTATACAAACAAAAAACGTGGTATAGCAAACTTTATTTATTTACGTTGGGACAAGATAGCGATCATATTAAAAACAAAAGGAGAAGTACCTGAAAGCTTAAAGAATGAAAAGTTTTCCGATACTGCAAAAGGTATTATTATCGAAGTAAGTGATATAATATCAATAAAAATAGGCTATGCAAAAGGCGAAGCAGGTAGATATACTTGTAGAATTGAAAAGCATAGTTATAATGAAATTCTAGGAGATTTATTAATTTTACTAGAACATAAAAAAATAAATGAATTACAGTATATGTTTTCGATATTGAATAATTTGCCTGCATATAAAGGCGTTATTGAACAGAAATTCGATATTCGTAATGCTATATCAAAAAATGCTAAAAAGCATAATATTAAATTAGATATGAAATATTTTTTCATATTGACTAGAAGAAAGATGTATAAAGTCTTTAAATAACGATATTAATCGTATTGTTTTATTTAACAATTTATTACTTTATGAGCCATTAATATGGTTTATGAAATGAGTAAAAAGCCCCTACAGAACTATTAGATAGTTTTGCTTAGGGGCTTTTTTTATTGTCTATTTTTATCTATTTTTAGCAATTCTCGAACAAGCCTCTGATATATAAGGGTGTAGGAAAATATTATTGGAGGTATCT
>CAMQYB010000147.1 GCA_947039055.1 uncultured Deferribacteraceae bacterium | reverse complement strand
GTGTGAAGTTTATAACCGTAGACACACACGTTTATTTTTTCATTATATCTAAATATAGTTTTTTTGCAAAATCTATCTCTTCTTGGTATCCGTTTATTATTAAATCAAGTTTAGCTTTTTTAACTTCATCTAATATATCAGCGTAGATTTTACCTTTGGGAATTCCAAGTTCAATCAGATCATTACCGTTAATTTCAGTAGTTATATTTCTGTAAGTACCAAGATACTCTTTTGCGATATCTAAGTTATCGTCAGTTGACATTACAGATATCAGTATCGTTGCCTCAATAGATATTTGACTACACACTTCAACTATTTTAGATGGTTTTATGTTATCTTTTTTATTAAACAATTTTATTGCATGGTTAATATTGTTGAACTCTCTTTTCATCGCTTCAATCGATTTCTCAGGTAATGAGAGTTTTCTCAATATCTCTTCAAACTCTTTTGAGTTCAAGTTTGATAAGAGTATATAGAACCTCATTTTCCAGATTTCAAGATATTCAACATGCTCTATGCTATACCAAGCCACAAATTTTGTTAAGCGTGTATATCTATCTAATTTGATTTGATCAAGTGCAATTCTTTTACTAAAAAATGCTAATAGTCCGTACTCTTTTAACATATCAAGTGCACGCATAAAAGAGTTCTCTTTTAAGATTAATTTAAGTTCGGTATATAATCTAAGTCCAACAACTCTATCAAACACTTTAATACTTACGGCGTGTTTAATCAATTTTTTAGTATGTGAACCTAGCTCGAAATCAAACCGTACAGCGAACCTAATCGCTCTAAAAGCTCTTGTTGGGTCATCCATAAAACTTAGTGAGTGCAGAACTCTTATTTTTTTACCGATGATATCTTCTTGTCCTCTGAAATAATCAATCAACTCTCCATAGTGTTCGCCGTCTAATCTGATAGCCATGGCATTGATTGTGAAATCTCTTCTAAACAGATCGTTACGAATTGATGCTTCTTCAACTTTAGGTAGTGCTCCAGGGTTTATATAATGTTCAATTCTTGCAGTTGCAAAATCTAGTTTTGTTCCGTCACTTAATATAACTGATGCTGTTTTATAATCGTTATGAATAGATGTTCTTGCACCTAACTTATCGGCAAGCGATATTGCAAATAATGTAGCGTCAGCTCCTTCTATAACAAAGTCTAGATCAAAATTCTCTTTTTTAATAAATATGTCACGAACAAATCCACCGACTAGATATATCTTTAGAGAGTTTTTATCAGCCAACTCTTTAATCTGTTTAATCATCTCTTGTACAGCTTGAGACGTTGAACTTTTTAATAGTGATTTAATGTTTTTTACTTTTGGATAATTTTCATACTCGATATTTGTGATTTCAGATCCGTTATTAACAGATAGATTATCACTTAGTATTCTTAAAATATCAGTTCTTGTTATAACTCCAATCAATTGATTATCCTCTTCAACAGGCAGAAGTTTATATCCTTTAGAAACGATTAATCGTTGAGCGTCAGAGTATAGAGTATGAGGTGAGACAGTATCGAACTCGCTATTCATCATCATATTTATAGGCTCTAAATCTAAGCCGTGTTTAACACCGTATAGAAGATCTTTTCTTGATACGATACCGACAGTTTTATTGTTTTTATCAACAACTGGCATATTGGTTAGATTATATTTCATAGTTATATCAAGTGCGTCGTGTAAAGTTGTATCTGTTGAAACATATTTAACAGGCGAAGTCATAACTTCCTCTGCAAGTTTAAGAGAGTGTACATTCTCTTTTATAGCAAGTTTCAATATATCTAAAGCCTCTTGTAGTAGAAGATCTTTAATTGTTGCAGATCCAGCTGATGCGTGTCCACCACCACCGAACGATTTCACGATTGTTGATACATCGACAAGTTTCGTACTGCTTCTACCAACAAGCACAACTCTTCCACCAGTTGATATAAGTATGAAGAGTGAGTCAAGTGACTCTATCTGCATTAATTTCTGTGCAATAGATGAAACATCGTCGTAATATTCATCAACTGTTGCGTGAGCTACGGCTACATTTATACCTGACGTTGTGACAAACGATAATGTGCTTAATAGATCGTTTAAAATAAATACCTGTAACTTGCTAAGATCACGTTTTACAGAGTCGCTAACAATCTCTAGGTTTGCACCCTTAGATAGCAGGTATGCAACGGCTAGTGCGTCCTCAGGCGTTGTGTTACTGAATGTTAGAAGTCCAGTGTCTTCATATATACCTATAGCAAATAATGTTGCTTGATCAGAACTTAATGGTATATTATTTTCTTCTATGATTTTTGTTAATATAGTTGTTGTTGATCCGATAGTTTTAACGATTTCAAAATCGCCATCAATATCAGCTTGATGCGTAGGGTGATGATCGTATATTACTACACGTTTAGCTATATCTAAAAATTTAGCAAATTTTCCTATACGTTTAAGTTGTTTGCAATCGGTTATGATAAGTTCGTCAATAGATGTCACTAGATCGATATCTTTTTCAGCATACTGTTTAATAGGTATATTGAGTTCTGTTTTCTTAAGATACTCAACAACGTTAGCGTCGTAACTAGTGATCGTGGCGATATGATCAGCGTCATGTATAAGTAGTGCAGCGTACGCTGATGAAATTGCATCAAAATCAGGATTGACATGAGTTATAACTATTTTCATTAAATACCTTTATATTTTAATAAAATCTTATCACAGTTTAAATTGGAATATAATCTAACTTAAACTAGAATAACTTCGTTTTTATATCTTAATATAATTTTAGCTTTAATCATATCAAATTTTTATTTTACTGTATATTTTTAAACGTCAACTTCTTTAAGAAGTTACACTTTTTACGCTTTAAAATATTATGATAAAACCTTTTACTTATTTATTAATTACTTAATGCACAATTGAACTTAATAAGAGGGTTAATGCATTGACAATGGTTCGCATAGAGATTACTATAAATAACAAGAATATATGTTCTATCTATATATACACATAAACGAATAAATAAATTATATTTTAATAATTGAAGTTTAATAATTAAAACAATACGATTAATGGAGTTTAGATGTTTAAGTCAATTTTGAAAACAGTAACGGTTTCGATGAGTTTAATAATATTAGCGTGTGTCGATGACGGCTCTATGCCTAGCGACACAGTAATGAAAGATATAATAATTACTTATGATGAGATGGCGGTTGATGCTGAAAAATCTAGTGCACCAAAGATTACGTCTTCATCAACAACGGATACCATAAAGCCAGAACTTTTCAATTGGCGTATTATAGGTGGCGAAGAGTTCGCAGATATTGATATGAGTACAGGTGTTATAACCGTAACTAATCCAACAGGAGCTTTTGGAGGAAGAGTAAAGGTAAGGGCATCATGGAACTTCATTCCAAGTCAAGGAGAAGGAGGGGAATTTATTGATCCTTTTATAGACGCCTATGTGTCAACTAAGCAAGGATCACAATTTCCAGGATTTCCAGCGTGGGATGGTTCAGAGATAACTCCTGTAAAAGAGGTAGATAATAGATATGATATATATAAACCGAGTCAACTTGCATGGGTTATGGAGAAATCAAAAAAATATAATTTTGATGGCAAAACAATAAGGTTTTTAGAAGATATTGATATGGGTAGCCATGGGGTGCAATATATATATCAGTTTGCAGGAACGATAGAAGGTAATTCTAAACGCTTATCTAATATAGGTCTTCATAGTGTTAACGGAATTATTAGTAAGTCAAGCGGAGACGTTGTTATTGATAGTCTAATTGTTTCAAGTGGACCTACTAATGGATTTTATGCAGGAAGTTTTGTTGGAGAGGCTACAGGTAATCTTACTATAAGAAACTGCACAAATTATGCCGATGTTGTGGCTTCAACATCAAGCAGTACTAGTACAGGAGGTTTTGTTGGGGAAATTTCTGGCGACCTTATTATAATAAATAGTGTTAATCATGGCACCGTATCAAGTAGTTATTTAGCAGGTGGTTTAGTCGGAGAGGCTAAAGGTAATCTTACTATAGAAGATAGTGTAAATAATAAAAACGTACAAGGCAAGCAATTAGTTGGTGGTTTAGTCGGAAGAGTTGATGATGGGGAGAAACTAACTATAAAAAATAGTATCAATAACGGTGCATTGAGTAGTCTAGAATCAAACTATGTTTATATTGGTGGTTTGGTAGGGAATAGCGGTAATACTTTAACAACAATATTAGATAGTTCTAACACTGGTAACTTAACAGGTGTTTTTGAAGGGGATAACAGCATTGGTGGTTTAGTTGGATCGACTACTAATCAGTTGATAATTGATAATAGTTCTAACTCAGGCGTTGTGGCAAACATTTATGATAAATATAGTAGTTCTGGTGGTTTAGTTGGTACGTTAGCCGAAAAATACGGAGTGCCTCAATTTCCTGGAAATATATTAACAGTATCTAATAGTTCTAACAGTGCCTCAGTAAGAGGTAATCGTCACGTAGGTGGTATAGTTGGGCATCATAGCAATAGTGCAAAAACAGTAATCATTAGTAACAGTGTAAACTCAGGTGCCGTATCGGGTGATCAACTAATGGGTGGTTTAGTTGGATACACTAATGGTACCGTGAAAATAGATAATAGTTCAAACACAGGTGATATAACCGCCACAGGTGGTGATATAGGTGGTCTGATAGGTTATAGTAACACTTGTTTTAGTTCTACTGGAAGGGAGAATCTAATTGTATCAAATAGTTTTAACAGTGGTACTATAAGAGGAACAGATATCGTAGGGGGTATTATTGGTACTGGCGATTATGCAGATGTTGGAGAGTGTGGAGATCTTGCGATTTCCCTAACAAACGTTTTCAATTATGCAAAAACTATTGAAGGAGTTCGTAAAGGTGGACTTATAGGAGCTAAAAAGGATGATGCTAATCTCTCAATAAATAATAGCTACTGGTTAAAACATGATGGTTTACCAGCTGTTGGTGTTGGCACGATTACTAGTAGTACAAATGTTAATGAACTTACAGCAGATCAGTTTAAAAGTGATACAAATTTTGATGGTTGGGATTTTGGTAAAATCTGGGAGTTGATCACAGCACCAGAAACCTTATATCCAACGTTACAAGTGTTAAAAAAGAAACCTAAAAATAATTTAGATAGCATATAATACCTAAAAATAATTTTTAAAGCATATAATAATTGCAAAAATGATTTGACAGTATGAATAATAAGCTTTAGAATATCAGAAGGACTCTGTATAGAGAGTCTTACTATTGAGATAAAATTCTCATACTATTAATAGTAATCATATATTTGTAATAGTAGTTTTTTCCCTTATTTTATAATGTTACCCCAAGTTTACGCTCGGGGTAACTTTTTTTATATATCCATATATCTTATTGCATTTTAACTGAGATAGTTGTTGAAATAGAGTAAAATTTTTCTATATAAAATTCAAAATTTATAATAAAAAAATAACCATTTGATATGCTTTTTACAAATTTTTAAAATAAGTAAGAGGTTTTTT
>CAMQYB010000146.1 GCA_947039055.1 uncultured Deferribacteraceae bacterium | reverse complement strand
ATGAAAAGTTTACGATTTAATATAGTTTTAATATTATTATTAGAGAAGATATATGAAAAGTTTACGATCTAATATAGTTCTAATATTATTATTAGAGAAGATGTATGAAAAGTTTACGATTTAATAATTTGATATCATCATCTTTAGATAGCATACTATTTAAAGGTGCAAAGGTTGCTGTTGCGTTTTCAGGTGGTAAAGATTCACTATCTTTACTTGATTACCTAATGCGTAATAGAGAGATAAGAGGTATTGAACTTTTTGCTATACATATCAATCATAATTTGAGATCTGAGAGCATAAATGATGAGAATTTTTGCATAGATTATTGTGATCGTAACGCTATTGATTTAACGGTTAAGAGTGTTAATATTGATAAGTTGATGATCTCAAAGATCGGTATTGAGGGTGCAGCACGAGAGGTTAGATATACGGTATTTGATGAGTATTTAGAGTCAATTAACGGTGATTTTATCTTTACAGCGCATACATTAGACGATCAGTTAGAGAGTTTTTTTATAGATGTTATGACTGGCACTTCAATTTACACATTAGGTGGTATATGGGATCGGAAAGATAAGGTTGTTAGACCTATGTTATCTATTTCAACAGATGAAGTTAATGAGTATTTAATAAGTAATGATTTAGAACCGATATTTGATAGTAGTAATAACGATAAAAGATTTATAAGAAATAGAGTACGACATGATATTATTTCGTTGATAAAAAAGGATAAAAGTAATATAATAAATTCTATTCTCAACATTCAGCGAGAATCGAGAGAATTAAATAGTATAAAATATAGCTTACTAAAGAACGCTATATTGATAAAAAGTAACGAGTATATTGAGTTAGATAGAGAGATTTTCATTAATTTCGATTACGATGATCAAGTATTTTTATTAGGTAAGATTTTCTCTAAATTGTTTCGTTTTGGTAGAAATAATATTGAAGAAGCATTGAAAATATTATCATATAGCACATCACGACGCATAAACCTTCCAGAAAGCTATGTTTTTGAAAGTTCATATAGTAAAATATACATATATATGTCTAAACTGATAGAGTTGCCGATTTTAGTTAAAGAGGTTGGTATCACAGAGGTTTTATATTTAGATAAGTGTATATCTTTTAATGATAGTTTTATTAACAGTAAATTTATAATTTCAGGACGAAAGAGTGGTGATAAAATAGGTTCTAAGAAGCTTAAGGATATATTAATCAATAAGCGTATTCCTTTGATAGATAGGGATAGATTAATAGTTATTCGAGAGTTTATTGATAATAAAATTGTTTTTGTAGAGAAGATTTTAGAGAACAAAATAATAAAGGTAGTAGATAATATTTTATGAGTAATGAGATTTTAGAGTTATGTATTTCATCAGCCGATTTAGAGTTAAAAGTAGATGAGTTAGCTGCAAAAATTCAGTCTGATTATGCAACAAAAAACTTGTTAGTAATAGGTGTATTGAAGGGTTCTGTTATATTTGTATCTGATTTAATCAGAAAGATAGATCTCCCGTTAGAGCTATCATTTATCGCAATATCAAGTTACGGTAAAGGACAGGTATCAACAGGTGACGTTAGATTACGTTTTGATATTGATTTATCGTGTATAGATAAAGATGTTTTAATTGTAGAGGATATTGTAGACACAGGTTACACGTTACAATTTTTAAAAACCCATTTAAAGAACAAAGGTTCACGTTCTGTAAAGGTTTGTTCTCTGCTTGATAAACCATCAAAAAGAGTAGTAGAAGTGGATGTTGATTATATAGGATTTGAAGTAGACGACAGATTTTTAGTTGGTTACGGATTAGATTATGATAATAGGTATAGAAATTTACCATCAATTCATGCAGTAAAAATTTAAGGAGAAGATTTAAAAGAATGAAGAAAAACATGCTAAAGAGTCTTTCATTGTGGTTGGCTATAGGTTTAATAATGGTATTAGTGTTTAATTACTTTAACACTAGTAGTGAGATAAGAAAAGAGATTGCATACTCAGATTTTATAGATGATGTAAAAGCTGGCGAGATAAAAACAGTTGTTATAAAAGATAATAGTATCACAGGTGAGCTTAAGAAAGATGATGTTCAATTTGAAACTTATGCACCAAGTGATCCAGCGTTAGTTCCGTTGTTGCAGGCGAATGGAGTAGAGATCCATGCAAAACCAGCCGATAGATCACCGTGGTATATGACGGTACTTATTTCATGGTTTCCACTTATTTTATTAGTGGGTATATGGTTATTTTTCATGCGTCAGATGACAGGTGGAGGATCGGGTGGTAAAGCATTTTCGTTCGGTAAATCTAAGGCTAAGCTTTTAACACCAGACAGTATGAAGGTAACATTTAAAGATGTTGCAGGTATTGAAGAGGCAAAGGAAGAGTTAACAGAGATAGTTGATTTCTTAAAAGATCCGACAAAATATCAACGCTTAGGTGGTAGAATTCCGAAAGGTGTTTTATTAGTAGGATCACCAGGAACAGGTAAAACGTTATTAGCAAAAGCGGTTGCAGGCGAAGCTGGCGTTCCATTTTTCTCAATATCTGGATCAGATTTTGTAGAGATGTTTGTAGGAGTTGGAGCAGCAAGAATTAGAGATTTATTTGAGCAAGGTAAGAAAGCAGCTCCATGTATAATATTCATGGATGAGATAGATGCAGTAGGACGTCACCGTGGTGCAGGACTAGGTGGTGGACATGATGAGAGAGAACAAACACTTAACGCATTATTAGTTGAGATGGATGGATTTGATTCAAACGAAGGCGTTATATTAGTTGCAGCAACGAACCGTCCAGATGTTTTAGATCCAGCGTTATTAAGACCTGGTAGATTTGATCGTCAGATAGTTGTTCCTCGTCCAGATTTAAACGGTAGAGTCCAGATTTTAAAAGTACATGCTGCAAGAGTTAAGATGGAAGACACGGTAGATTTTGAAGTGATAGCAAAAGGAACTCCTGGATTTGCAGGGGCAGAGTTAGCTAATTTAATAAATGAGTCGGCATTACTTGCAGCTCGCAAAAATCAAGATAGTGTTACAATGGATGATGTTGAAGAAGCTAAAGATAAAGTTATGATGGGTGCAGAAAGACGTAGTATGGTTATCCCTGAGAAAGAGAGATTGATTACAGCATATCATGAAGCAGGTCATGCGATTGTTGCAGTTATGATTAAAGATTCTGATCCAGTACATAAAGTAACGATTATCCCACGTGGAATGGCGTTAGGACTTACTATGCAACTTCCAGATGAAGAGACACACATGTATAATAAATCATACATTTTAAGTAAGATCACTGTTTTACTAGGTGGACGAATTGCAGAAGAAGTAAAATTCAAATCTATGTCAACAGGTGCTAGTAATGATATAGAGCGATTGTCATCGTTAGCAAGAAAGATGGTAATGAGTTGGGGTATGACAAAATCGTTAGGTACGATATCTTTCGGTAAGAGAGATGAAGCGATTTTCTTAGGTAAAGAGATTTCATCACAGAAAGATTACAGTGAAAAAACTGCAGAACATATAGACTCAGAAGTAGATAAGATAGTTAATTTATGTTACAACAGTGCAAGAAAAGTTTTAGACACAAATATTAAACTTTTAGATGCGGCAGCGAATATGTTAATGGAGAAAGAAACTATTAACAGACAAGATCTTGATGAGTTAGTTAAAACGTATGCAGTTGGCAAGATGAATAGTTTTTCGGAGATGCTTGATGAAATTAAACCAGCATCAATCATAGCTAAAACAAAAGAGAAGAATGAATTACTTGCGAATAAAGCTGCTAAAACTGCTAAGTCAGACAGTGCAAGTAAAGTTGTTAAAACTGCTAAGAGTACAAAAACTAAACCAACGGCTAAAACTCCTAAAAAGTAGTAGTAGTGGCAAGTTTGGAATTGGTTTTGAGAGTTGTTTGTTATGCTTAGAGGCGATATTGTGTGCAACTTAGATGCAGTATTGCGTGTAACATAGAGACGTGATATTGCGTGCAACATAGAAGTGATATTGCGTGCAACATAGATGCAGTATTGCGTGCAACTTAGAAGTAGTTTTGTGTGCAACTTAGATGCAGTATTGCGTGTAACATAGAAGCGATATTGCGTGCAACATAGAAGCGATATTGTGTGCAACTTAGACGTGATATTGCGTGCAACATAGAGACGATATTGTGTGCAACATAGACGTGATATTTCGTGCAACATAGAGACGATATTTCGTGCAACATAGAGACGATATTGCGTGCAACATAGACGTGATATTGCGTGCAACTTAGATGCAGTATTGCGTGCAACTTAGAAGTAGTTTTGCGTGCAACTTAGATGCAGTATTGCGTGCAACTTTAATAGTAGTGGTTGTATAGTTTATTAATTTTAGAAGGTACAATTTGAGATTTTATAAAATATCATCTGATAGGGATCGTGTTTATACGGAGTTGCTTCGTATAGGTGTTGATCCTTATGCTATGCAAATGGCAGATAAGGGTGAGCAACTTAATGTTGTGATAACGGATGTAAAACATTCACAGGCTAATCTTATCAAACAGGAATCGTTAGCATCAGGAATGGATACAGCGGTTAAACGTGGGGTTATAACGGCGTCGGTTGATCTATCAGATATTATGATAATGGGTGATTTGAACGATTACGATAGATTGCTTAAGCGTTTGAAATTACAGAAACCTATATTGAAAGAGATTCCAGAAATATTGGAAAAGTTTATTAATTCAGAGCGTACAAATTATTTCATAACAAGGGGCGAGAAAGTGTCTCTTGATACTCCGTTATTAATGGGTATCATGAATTGTACACCTGATTCTTTTTCAGATAGGGACAGATTTTTAACAGAAGATGAGCAGAACATAAGAATTAAAACTATGATAGAAGAGGGTGCAGATATCGTAGATATCGGTGGTGCATCATCCCGTCCTAACGCAGATGAGATTACATCAGATGAGGAGATATCAAGAATATCAACAGCAGTAAAAATATCATCAGAGAGTAATTTATTTATGTCGATAGATACGAATAATTATCTAACTGCAAAATATGCGATAACACATGGTGCGAAGATAATCAATGATATCAATGGTTTAGAAGATGATAATATGGCGAGACTAGTCGCCGATAGTAAAGTTGCGGTTGTTATAATGCATAAACGAGGCAACAGTAAAGAGATGATAGATATGACAAACTATCAAAATCTTATTCACGATATTAAGGTATATTTTTCAGAAAGGATAGAGAAGGCGTTGAAATTTGGCGTTGATATGAAGAGTATTATTTTAGATGTAGGATTTGGTTTTAGTAAAACGTACGAACAGAATTTACAGTTGTTGCGATATCTAAAAGAGTTTAAATCATTTGGTTTACCGATTTTATCTGGTTTATCGAATAAATCAACGATCGGTGTTGCAACTGGTAGAGATATTAATCAGAGAGCATACGGTAGTGTTTCGGCAGACACGATTGCGTTGTTAGGTGGAACAGATATAGTTAGATCTCATAATATCCGAGCAACTAGAGATGCGATAATGTTCACAAAAGCAGTCATAGATATTTAGCAGAACAGTTGG
>CAMQYB010000145.1 GCA_947039055.1 uncultured Deferribacteraceae bacterium | reverse complement strand
CTTAAACTATCTTTTCCAAGATCTTGTTCAAAATTTATATACTCATATTTATCAAGTAGAGTTTTAGCAAGTGAGTTATATAGATGTTGATAGATCCCTTTATATTCTTTTGATCCTTTTGCAAAATGTAGAGCATAAGTGTTATCTTTTAACTCTTCACCAAGCACAAAGCCAGCAGGTTTATTATCGACATAAGTTATATATCCTATCAGGTGCAGTTCATCAAATTTTTCAACAGCTTCGTGAGTTTCATCGTAATCGGCAGTTGATCCATCAAGCATACTTTCTTTCAGCCAAATATCTAAAACTTTTATCGCATCTTTACAATTTTCTTTAACGATTAATTCAACCCTATGATCAGGATAGTTTGTGTTAAACTGTTTTAATAGGTTACGTTTTTTAGATAATTTTCTTCCAGGAAATAAAGCTAGTCTTTCAGTTTTATAGATATAATCAGAGTCGCCGTCAACATAGGTATAGTTGAAAAACTCTTCTGGAAAATATTTAAGCCAGTCCTCTTCAATAGGAAAGAAACAATCTACACTTTCAGCTAGGTGTTTTAGAGTATCGAGTGGTATTTTACTTAATGCACACACAGGTGTTAAGTAGATAGCGTTATCGTATGTGACCCCTTTAAGCATAGTACAGTTATCACAGACTGCGACTTCATATTGGTGAGGTTTTCTAAACAGGTAAGCGTTAGTAAAACTATATTCAGATAAGTATGAGTTTTTAGCACGGAGTCTTTCAGAAACTAACTCACGATCGCTATACTCTAACTCTTTAAAAATTATTCTTGTCATAAAATTTCCTTAATCCATTTTTTCGATCTTAATCTTCTAAAGGTTAAAATTGCTTGCACAAAGAACCCTATAGTTAAGCCGAACCATATACCAGCAGATCCGTATTGTAATACGATACCGAAAAAATAAGCAACAGGTATTCTAAATATCCATACAGTTACAACTGAGTATAACATAGTAGCTCTAGTATCACCTGCTCCAGTTAATCCACCAGCAACAGCTAAGTTTAACGCTATAAAAGGTTCAGCTATCATACTTATGTAAAGATAGATAATAATTTCATCAACAACAGCTTGCTCTTTAGAAAGTAATGATGCGAGTGTTTCAGCGTTTAAGAGTACGATTACGGCTAAAACAATATTTATAGTAACCGATATGAATGCTGTTGTTAATACACTTTTATAAGCTTCATCATACATTTTTCTACCCATAAGGTTTCCCATAATTGTAACGTTAGCCATATTAAAAGCGAAAGCTGGTAGATATATTGCAGACTCTATCCTTAAGCCAGTGGCATAAGCTGCAGCTGCGATTGTAGCTGTACTGTTAGATACTGCATTCGTAACAGTTGTAGCGTTATCAGACAGTACAGAGGCGACAGATGTAGCAGTTGATGTTATCATGGTTGTATTATCAGTAAGTGCAGTAACTATTGATGATGTTGCAGCGATAACTTCGGCACTATCAGGTAGCGATGCGATGATATAATATATTAATATAGATGCTAACTGCCAACTGCTTGCAATGATTGCAGAAGGCCAGCCGACTTTTAATATACTTTTTAATAAGCTAAACGAGAAACTATATGTTTTCTCAAGCATATTATAAACTTTTTTAGATGATAGGATAAATGATATCATAATCGCAACAGTTGTAGATAACGCTAAACCTCTAAATCCGAGAGGGGTGTGGAATACGAATAAGATATTTAATCCGATATTTAATATAGCAGACATAAACACTATTTTCATAACAAGTTTCATCATTCTACAAGATCTAAGTATCCCGTTTAGAGTAACGTATATTAGGTGACAAAATAAACCTATCGCATAAATTTCTAATAGTGGTTCGGCGTATACAGCGATTTCAGGAGGTGCGTTCATGAATTCTAATAGAGATTTAGAGAAGAAAAACCCACCAACAGACGCAACAATACCTAGTACACATGCAGATACAACTGATGTGAATATAGCTTGTTTAAATTTTAATGGTTCATCAGCAGAGAACAATCTTGATACGATAGATACTGTTCCAGTCGTTATAGCGTACCCGATCATTATAAAAAAGAAGTACACTTGTGTTGCAATTCCAACGGCTGCTTGCACCTCTTTATTTAACCTTCCTGCTACATAAATATCAGTCATACTTATAGCAAATTCGAAGAACATAATCGCTAGCATAGGCCAACTAAGTTGCCAACTTTCTTTCAAGTATGAATATATGTTACCATCGCTAAGCTTCTTTTTAATTTTTTGCTTAACATTGAGGGGTTTTTCATGTAAAATCATATTATATGAGATAGCACATATCTTGGATATTTAAAAGATATATATTGTGGCAGTTTCTATAAAGGGATAATAAATGTTTATATCGTACGCATTAATGGTTTATATCTTAGCTTTTATGAATATATTGTTAAGAGTTTTTATCAGTTCAAAAATAGCTGTAATCTTGGCTGTTCTGTTTTCATTGATAGGTTTAGGCTTAAATATTCATGAGATAGCTATTAGATATGTTTTAATTGGTGATTTACAATCATCGACGTTATTTGATTTCTCAATATTTCTATCAATTGCGTTTAATTTAACATTTTTGTTTCTATTTTATAGATATAAGAAGATCGTTATCGGTTTATTTTTGATACCGTTTTCTATTATATTCACGGCAGTATCTATGTTTGCACCTATGGCAGATTTTCCAAGCACTGTATATTCATTATGGCGATTTGGACATCTTCCATTTGTAATTTTAGGTTCAACTTTTTTCATAGCGTCATTTATTTCATCAATTATGTATCTTATACAAGATAACAATTTGAGACTTAAAAGGTTTGGCAAAATATATAAAATATTTCCATCACTTGATACGTTGAATAATATCAATACTATTTGTATGCGAGTAGGGTTCTATTTTTTCACAATAGGATCTATACTTGGATTTTTGTGGATCGTTCAAATAGCAGAAGTAAATGAGCTTAGTTGGTTTAAATCGCTACAATTTATTTTATCTTCATATCCGTCATTTTTTATTATTAAAATAACTTTTTCAATGATAACGTGTATATACTTTGCGATCTTGATATTGATAAAAACAAAGTATGGACTACCTCCAAAAAAGTTAGCTATGTTTACGGTTATAGGTTTTTTCTCAGTCATATTAACATATATTGGTGTTGGGGTATCGTTATAATGTTTAGGGTATTAAGATGTATTTAACTCTATTAGGTTTGAACCATAATTCAGCACCTATTGATATTAGGGAACAGTTTGCGATACAAGAAGATCAGTATAACGGATTATACTTGGCTATACTGTCTAAAGATGTATCAGAGTGCTGTATTATATCTACTTGTAACAGGGTAGAATTTTATATTTTTACAGATGATGATGTAAGTAAAGAGACTTTCCTAGAGATTATCGAAGATGCGATGAGCGTTGATAAAAATAAATTAGCTGAACACTCATATCATAAGAGTGGCAGAGAGGCTATTGAACATATCTTTTCAGTAGCGTCAGGCTTAGATAGTTTAGTCGTTGGTGAGCCTCAAGTATTAGGACAAGTGAAAGATGCTTTCCAGCGTGCGAAAGATAATTTTGCGATATCTACCTTTATGCTACACCTCCAAGATTACACATTAAAAATTGCAAAGAAAGTTAGAACAGATACAGGTATATGTAACAATCCAGTATCGGTTAGTTACGCTGCTGTTGAACTTGCTAAAAAGATATTTGATAACCTAAAATCTGCATCAGCTTTGATAATAGGAGCAGGGGAGATGTGTGAACTTGCAATAAAACATTTTATCACATCTGAGATCGGCTCAATAGTTATCACTAATAGAACGTATGAAAAAGCTGTAAACCTTGCAAGTGAGTATAATGCAAGAGCTATAGAGTTTGATAAATTTACAGAGGCGTTAGAAGAGGTTGATATAGTTATAAGTTCAACAGGTGCAGATCATTTTATTATCACACACGATAGAATGGCATCTATTATGAATACCCGTAAACATAAACCTCTATTTATTATTGATATAGCCGTACCAAGGGATATAGATCCTGAGATTGCGAAGATTGATAATATATATTTATATGATATAGATGATCTAAAACAGATCGTTGAGTCAAATAAAAAGAATAGAGAGAAAGAGGCGAAAAAAGCTCAAGAAATAATTGATGTTGCAATAAACAAATTTTATAAAAGTGTAGAAGTTATGAAAATCAATCCTGTCTTAAAAGATGTGAAAGATTTTTTCATAAGCACAAAAGATAATGAGTTGAAAAAATATCTTGAAAAAAATAAGATAGAGAATGAAGATGAAATAGCTAAATTAGATACGTTTATGTCATCTGTTATAAATAAACAGTTGCATAACCTTTTCACAAATATTAAAACTAATGTAGACTCAAAAAAGATACACACATTAGCTGATGCTGCAAAAATAATATTTAATCAAGAAGAAATAGATAACGGTGAGAAATAATTAATGAGAAAAAATATAGTAATAGCAACAAGAGGATCAGAACTTGCATTATGGCAAGCTAATTTTATAAAAGCTCAAATCGAAGCTAAACATAGTGATGTACACTGTGAACTTAATGTCATTAAAACAATGGGTGACAAAATCCTAGATGTTCCATTAGCTAAAATCGGTGGCAAAGGTTTATTTGTTAAAGAGATCGAAACGGCGTTACTTGAACGTACAGCAGATATCGCTGTGCATTCGATGAAAGATGTTCCTATGGAACTGCCTGAGGGATTAAAACTTGTATCATCTCCAAAAGCAGGATCATCACATGACGCACTTGTATCTACTAGATTTAACACGATTGAAGAGTTGCCTATTAATGCAAAAGTTGGCACATCGTCACTTAGAAGAAGATTACAACTATTAGAGTTACGCCCAGATCTTGAAGTATTAGATTTACGAGGTAACCTTCAAACACGTTTAAGAAAGCTTGATGAGGCGATGTATGACGCTATAATATTAGCAGAAGCAGGGCTTGTAAGGCTTGGATTAGAAGATAGAGTTAAAGAGAGTATAGATGTTGAAAAAATGCTTCCACCATCATGTCAAGGAATTTTAGGACTTGAGACAAGAAGTGATGATGTTGAAATGATAGAACTGTTAAAATTTATAAACGATGAAGATACAGATATAAGAGTTAGAGCTGAACGTAAATTTCTGTTTGAGCTAAAGGGAGGGTGTCAAGTGCCTATCGCTTGCTACTCAACACTTGATAAAGAGAAAGGTACGATCGCTATAAGAGGAAAATTATACACACTTGATGGCAGAATAAAAATAGATAAAAATCTTGTAGGCAGTATAGAGAGACCTGAAGAGATCGGTAAGAAATTAGCTGATGCTATAATTAGTGATGGTGGAGATAAGATTTTAAAAGAGATCTATGTGTAAAGATAAATCGAACGTGACTAGGCAAACCGAACAAACTGAACACACAGGACCGTCTAGTAAGTCGAATATTCTTGTAACACTGCAGGGCGAACAGTCTAGTAAGTCGAACGTGCTTGTGACTAGGCAAACCGAACAGGCGATAGATATGATGAAAGATCTATCAGCTAACGGACATGA
>CAMQYB010000144.1 GCA_947039055.1 uncultured Deferribacteraceae bacterium | reverse complement strand
GATACTGTTGCTAAAAGTGATAAAACTGCTGATAATGCTAAGATGAAAATATTTATAGTTGCAGGAGAATTCTCAGGTGATATCCATGCATCAAACCTTGTTAAAGAGTTAAGATTAAAGTTTCCTAATATGGAATTATATGGTACTGGTGGCGACAAATTAATGGCAGAGGGTCAAGAGCAGTATTATCATGTTAGAGAGATGTCGGTGATTGGATTTGTTTCAGTCCTCAAATATTTAGGCAAGATACTATCTATGTTGCGGGATCTTAAGAAGAAGATTAAAGAGGTTAATCCAGATCTATTAATATTTGTAGATTACCCAGGTTTTAATTTAAGATTAGCAAAGATGGCAGCTGCGTTAAAAATACCTACAGTTTATTTTATATCTCCACAATTTTGGGTTTGGGGTAAAAACCGTATATATAAATTAAGAGATTACACAGATAAAGTTATAACTATATTTCCGTTTGAAGAGGGAGTGCTTCGTGAGGCTGGCGTGGATGCTGTGTATGTTGGTAATCCAGTTGTTGATAATATAGAGTATCTTTATGATTCTAAAGAGTCTTTTTTAGAGGATTGTAATCTAACTTCAGATAAACCGATTGTAGCAATTTTTCCTGGTAGTAGATTTTTAGAAGTTAGTGAGTCTATTCCATTATTTCTTTCAGCTGCTAAAAAGTTAAGAGATAAGTATCAGTTTGTGATCTCAAGATCAGAGTATTTTAAGAAAGATCAATTTGAAAAATTAATGGGTACATATAAGATATCGGTTATGAAGGGTAGCCAATACGATATGATGAAATATTGCGATATAGCGTGGGCGTGTTCAGGATCAATAACGTTAGAGATATCGCTTTTCAAAAAACCTATGGTTATCACATATAACTCTCATAAGTTAAATATTATGATCGGTAAGCTTCTATCTAAGCTTAGAATGATAGGACTACCAAATATTATTATAGGTGAGAAATTTTTACCAGAATTAATAGGAAAAGATTTTAAAGTAGATAAATTACTTAAAGCAACTAAGTATATAGAAGAGAATAGAGAGAGTATTGTTGATAAATTATCACAAGTATCAAGCTTGTTTATCGGTAAAACTCCATCAAAATCAGCAGCAGAGGAAATTTTTTCCCTATATGAAAACATAAAGAGTAAAAAGTAGCAATTATTTCCTGAGTATTAGTTCATTTTAGATAAAAAAACAGGTAATCTGCCTGTTTTATCAATTTTTTCAATATATTTTTATTATTTACAACGCATCTGTTTTGGCACGGAATTTCCTATAGGATACCCGTGGAGGCTTATGCGTGGATATATTAAACAATCAACAGATCCCTTTTTCTAAAGAAATTATGTCAGATATGGCATCATTACCTAATGCTGTTGCGGCAAATTCATCGTCTGCTATAAGTTTTGAGAACTATCTTAAAGCTGTAAACGAGAATATTGAGCAACAAGAGCGTAGAGAGCGTAATGATTATAATGATAGAAAAGAGTATCAGAAAGACTCATATATAGAGAGAAAAGATCCTTATGCTAAGGATAGGTACAGCGAACAAACCTCTCGTAGTGGTTCTTTTGCGTCTGCTGAAAGCTATAACAAGTCAACAAACAAGTCAACGTTCAACATGAATGATAGAAACGATCAGCGTTCATCGGTTGCTGTTGCAAGTAACAGTAATGCTACTCGTGACAACTATATTGGTAACGAAAAAGTAGTTTCTAATGAGTATAATAAAGTAGAGAAAAACCCTATTCAAATAGGTAACATATATCAAAATCGTAGTAAAGATAAAGTAGTCGGTGAGTCTAGCTCAACTGGTGTGTCAAGCGATCAAAGCTCGATGGAAAATTTATCTATAGCGTCATTAGCGTATAAAATACACAGTTTATTAAATGTAGAAAATCCAGGTGATGAGTCGTTGTTGACGGGTGAAGGTTCGTTAGATGAGATGTCGATGAAGGATATTTTATCTATAATAAGCAACATGTCTGAAGATGAATTAAATGCGTTAAATACATTAGTAGATACGGATGAGATCGGTATTTCAGATCTTGAACTAAGTAACTTAGGTGAGATAGAAGAGTTGCTATTAACAGCACAGCAGAATGGTGCAGGTAGTGATTTAAAAACTGATGCTGATAAAGAAGTGGATGCAAGTCTGCCAATTATTTCAGATAAATCAGGTTTGTTAAATGAGCAAGATATAATTAATTTTTATCAATCAAATAGCAACACAGAGAAAACAACAAGCGACTCTTTATTAGTAGAGTCGTTAAAAGCCAATAAAGATATGTTGCTTACAGATGGCAATGTCGTATCTGCTGATATAATTCTTAGTGGTTCAAAAAACAAAGACATTCAAAATATTGATACATCTATGCTTGATTTAATTAAGCAAGTATCATCTGAAGATAACGATGAAGATTCTCTACTTGATCTGATAAAAAAGATCGCAGGAGATATAGATACTGAAGAGTTGAGTGATAGCAGTAAAAATGTTGCACAAACAGCTGTTAAAGATATGCCATTAGAGAGTGCAAGTGAAGAAGTTGTTCCTAAAGAGGCAGATTTAAAATCTAGTAAGACATTAAGTTTCGATGATCTGATAGAAGTAATTAACTCAGATACTTCAAAAAATATTCCAGAAACTACTCAAGAAGTTTTAGTTGATAGTGAATCAACAAATGTTAAAAGTGAAAGTGTTCAAGTTGCAGATACGGTTGTCGCAGAAGAAGCAACTACTACAACAGCAACATCATCTTTAACTAATAGTGAAGTAGTATCGACATTGGAAGATGCGTTAAACAGATTAACAAAGAGTAACATTGTTGAAGAAAAGCAGGGTGCACAAGCTAATGAAGAATTAGTTGAAGAGGTTGCCTCAAAGGTTAATCCAACTGTAACACCAGTTAAGAGTGATGATACAAAAAATAAAATAGATAAAGCATTTATGATCACAGAAGAAGAGAACAAAGTGATTGATGCTATGAAGAAAAGTTTATTTACAGAAAATGATAAATCAGATAAAAACAGATCAGAAGATGTAGATGGTTCTAAGATGATAAGTAAAGCATCAGCAGATGGTTCTTTACCTGAACTTAATAAAGATGCATTAGCAGTTGCAAGCAGTCAATCTAAAGAGTTTAGAGATGCACTTAATCAAGAAATTTCTGAAGAAAATTTAGAATCTGATCTTGATTCAGATTTAGAACTTACAAATAACGATTTATCTCAAGAAGAGGATAACTCTTCTGAAGATCCATCAGGTAAAGGTAATAAATCTTTAGAAGAGGTTGAAGAGACGTACAGCAGTGATGCTCTAACTGTTGAAGAGAGTGTTGTAGCTGATTCATCGGATAATGATAATCCTTCTTTTAAATTGAATAATCAAGAGATGAAAAATACTGATAAAGTTGATCTTTCTAAACAGAGTCAATCGAATTTAGGTACTAGCAGTAACAGTAGCAGTAAGAATGATAATTTTGTAAACAATTTCAATAATCAAACTACAGAAAAAACTGCTGAAAACCCTAAACATGTTTCACAATCACGTGGTAATCCAGTTCCTGTTTATGATTTAAAAAATAGTAGTGATATCGGTAAATTGGTTAAGTCAATAGATCAGTCTATATTAAAGGGCGAGTCTAAACTTACGGTTAATTTATATCCTGAGCATTTAGGTAAATTAGAGATCCAATTGGCAGAAGTTGCTGGCAAGATGACTGCTAAGTTTATTACAGAGTCGGAGTCGTCTCATAAAATCATGATGTCTCAGACAGAGGCATTAAGAAATCATCTGTCAGAAAAAGGGATAGTTGTTGATAGTATGGAATTTAAATTTGATGATTCAAGTCGTCAACAGCAGCAACAGCAACAACAGCAGGCAGAGAATGAAAGACGTTCAGCTGCAAGAAACGGAACAAATAAAAAGAATGAAAATAGAGATAGTTCTTTAGAGCGAGATAACAGTATCAATTTTCGTGCTAAAGCAAAGCCAGGGATATATGCATAAAGCTTTTATCAGTGAGGAGGAAGAATGGAATTAAATAATAATGTAAGTGCTCGTAACACGGCAACGCCGACAAATACTTCTAACAATACATCAACTAATAAAGAAGATGAAGAGATAGAAGGTATTGGTGACTCCGAACTTACTCAAGAGGATTTTCTACATTTACTGGTAACTCAACTACAAAATCAGGATCCGTTATCTCCAATGGAGTCAAATGACTTTACGATGCAAACAACTGCATTTTCACAATTAGGTGAAATTGTTGCGATGAATGAATCAATAGGAAAACTATCAGACGCACTTATTCAGCAATCTAGCAATAATAGTTCTTTACTACAAGGGTCATCATTTTTAGGTAAAGAGATAGAGTACTCAACAAATACGATAACATTTGATGGCTCACCAGTTACGAATTTTAATTTTTATCTAGGCGACACTCCAGATATGAGTAGATCAGAGATAAGAATATATAATGAAAAGGGTGAACTAGTTAGTACACATAAACCAGAAGAAATGGTTTCTGGTCAAAACACAATCGCTTGGGATGGAGTTGGAGCAGATGGCGTTCAATTAGCAGATGGCACTTATTTCTTTGAAGTTTCAGCAGTAAATTCAGAGGGTGCTGCAGTAACGTTTGAGGCATTTGGTTCAGGTATAGTTGAATCAGTTAAGATGGCAAATGGAGTTCTCTTTTTTGGTATTGATGGTGGAGTTGTTTCAAGTGAACATGTTTACTCAGTTCGTGATCCGAAACCACCAGAACCAGAACCGGATCCAGATCCTGATAAGCCAGATCCAGATAAACCAGATCCTGATCCTGATAAGCCAGATCCTGATAAACCAGATGTACCAGGTACAACTTAAGAAGTTAATGAAGTTAGTTAAGTAGATTATAAAAAGTAAAATAAATATTTATGTTCAATCGATAAATGGAAGTATCTTTTGGGTTTTAGGAGGTTTTCTAGTATGTTAAAATCGATGTATTCTGCAGTATCAGGGATGAGTGTAAATCAAAGTGCTATGGATGTTATAGGTAGTAATATTGCAAATGTTAATACCATAGGCTTTAAAATGGGGCGAGCGGTGTTTGAGGATTTAATGAGTCAAACGCTTTCAGGTGCAAGAGCTCCATCAGGTTCAATGGGTGGAATTAATCCGATGCAAATAGGTTCAGGGGCAACTTTAGCAGGGATTGATACAGTTTTCGTACAAGGCTCAATGGACACTACTCAAGTGCCAAACAATTTAGGGATCGCAGGTGAAGGGTTCTTTGTTGTAAGTGGCGGAGGAGGTCAAAACTCATATACTCGTGCAGGAGATTTTAATTTTGATACATCTGGAACATTAGTAACTCCATCAGGATATAAAGTTCAGGGCTGGATGCATGATTCAGTTACTGGAGATGTTATCAATGACGGTATTACATCTGATATCGTTTTAGGAGATGAATATAAGGTTATGCTTTCAAAAGAGTCAACAGAGGTTAATATTGCGGGAGTTTTAGATACAAGAGCTACTCCATCAACTTTAGAATACCCTATGTTTATGACTCAAGCGTTAGGTAATCAATCAATATTTGATTTATCAAATTCAAGTGGTGTTGATCTTGGAGTTAGTAAAGGTGACACAATTACAATAAAATCACATAT
>CAMQYB010000143.1 GCA_947039055.1 uncultured Deferribacteraceae bacterium | reverse complement strand
ACTTAATTCACGTAACTAACTTAACTAACCTCGTCACTTCATTCACATAACTAACTTAACTAACCTAGTCACTTAATTCACGTAACTAACATAATCATTTAACCAAATCAACAATTCAAACATCTAACATATTTAAAAGTAATAACTCTGTCAATTATTATACCTATCTAAAATTAGTCACAAAAAAATAGATCAAATAATTTAGAAAATTTTATATAAATAAAACCTCTCGTCAATTACTTGATCTATCAATTAATAATTTATCTTAATGTTTAATACTTACTATTTCTCGTTAGGATTAGGTTGTGCATCAGGGCCGTGCAACTCTTCATGAAAAGCTATTTTATTATGGATCAGATCTGTCAACGCTCTTGTTGTAACTTTTACCTTAGCTTTTGTAGTTGGGATATAAGTGTTCTCTCTCGGTGCATTTAATTCCTTAGCTCTTAAACCTGCTAAATGAACTAACTTAAATCTTGATGCAATATTCTTCTGATTAATAACTTTCTCTATATCTAATAAAGGCATAACTTCACTCTCCTACGTATTTATATATATCTTCATCGTTCATATATTTAATCTTTAATTTCTCTGCTAAATAAACCGCTTCAATCTTATTGAACGCATCTTCCAATTTATCATTGACTACTAAATAATCGTAATCACATGCAAAACAAACCTCTTTTTTACCGTTCTCTAATCGTTTATTGATCTCATCAATAGACTCTTCAGCTCGACTAATTAACCTTCTTCTAAGCTCATCAATCTTTGCTACAATAAAAATCTTTATCGTTTTTCCAGAAAATCTATCCGTTATTTGTGATACCCCTTGAGGATCAATCACCAGAAGAACATCTTTACCTGATTTAATAGAAGTTTCTATAAACTTGAAAGAAGTGCCGTATAAATTTCCGTGTATTGTAGCATACTCTAAGAAATCGCCTGAGGATATCATTTCATTGAATTTATCTTGACCCACAAAAAAATAATCTCTACCATCAACTTCAACGCCTCTTATAGCTCTTGTAGTATAAGAAACAGAGTCTTGAATGTTAGGATATTTTTCCATAAACATTTTTGCTAAGGTTGTCTTGCCAGCACCACTTGGAGCTGAAAAAATTAATAAAGTGCCGTCGTTCATATTATTACTACTCACAAATTAATCACCTAGAGTGTGAAACTATTATATTACAAGGTTTTAAATAAAATATCAAGCCTTAAAATAATATCATCTAATTGAAAGAAGCTTATGTGTTTGTGCAATCAAACGAATAGTAATATCTGTTTTAGAAAATTTTGCAAACAATTTGTCGATAATTTTCTCATCAACCATATTATCTAACGGTTGAACGATCAACTCTTTGATACCATTCGTTGTGAGTTGTTCAATAAGATAATCAATATTTTTCTCCTCATGTCCGTACGCATCAAATGGAAGTTTTAGATAAAATGATGAGTGAGTAAGTTTACCCAATTCCTTAAATAAGTTAGGCAAAGCTAATATAGACTCTTTATTATGCATCTTTAAATCAATACTCATAATATCCATATATTCATCCAACTCTATCAGTTTATCAAGAAGTGATCCGTTCGTTTCTAAAAAGAATTTCACACCCTTATTTTGTTTACGAATTTCCGTAACCATCACCTTTATAAAATCAGATTGTAATGACGGCTCTCCACCTGTGAAAGAGATTGAATGATATAAATCTAAATTAAATTCCGATGCGATGATCTCTAATAAATTATCAACCGTGATCGGATTTAGATATTTTTTACCATTTATCTCAAAATCTTTTTTATTACTGTTATCTGTGTCGCAGTACGAACATGACAAATTGCATCCTTCAAATCTTATAAAAAGTTGATATAAACCTATATACAACCCCTCTCCTTGAATTGATGCGAACACTTCATTTATATACGCTTTTTCCATCTTAGTTACTCTCTCTAAATTTCTATTTATAATTTTTTAAATCTCTAATTACTGTACTACGCTTTCAATATATTTTCTTAAATCCTACTTTATAATATACTTAAATTTACTTGTTGTTTTCAAACTTTGCTTTATGAAATTTCCATGCACTTTCAATTATCGCATCAACCGTCTTATACTCTCTTCTCCATCCTAAAACGTCTTCAGCTATTTTTGATGACGCAATTAATGTTGAAGGATCTCCCTCACGACGTTCTCTAATCTCAGCTGGAATTTCAGCCCCAGTTATCTTTCTGCAACTTTCAATTATGTCAAGAATAGAGTACCCTTCTCCACTTCCTAAATTAACTTTCAACGACTCTTTACTTTTCGATAAGTATCGGTACGCAAGCAGGTGTGCAATTGCAATATCATACACATGAATATAATCTCTAACGCACGTTCCGTCCTTAGTATTATAATCATCACCGTTAATAAATATTTTATCACGAAGCCCTAAAGCCACTTCTAATATTATAGGTATAATATGAGTTTCTGGATTATGATTTTCGCCAAAATTACCGTACGCTCCAGATGCGTTAAAATATCTTAAAGCAACATGGCGAACATCTGATGAACGATCAACTGATTCTAAAAACTTTTCGACAAATAATTTAGACATACCGTATGGGTTCGTTGGGTTTTTAATATGATCTTCATCAATAGGAATATATTGAGGCTCGCCGTAAACTGCTGCTGTTGATGAAAAAATTATCTTCTTAACACCTTTATCAATAAAATAATTGAAGAACTTAATCGTTTTTGAAAAGTTGTTTTCATAATATTTATAAGGCTCTAAAACTGACTCTCCAACTTCAATAAAAGCTGCAAAATGCATAACAGCATCGATATTTTCTTCAGCATATATTTTTTCAAGTAGTGAGATATTATCAATATCACCTTCGTAAAATTTTATACCAGTTGGTAGGTGTTCTTTTTTTGAGCGTTTAAGATTATCTAATATAACAACCTCTTCTCCCTCTTCTTTAAGAATTGATGCAACCGTCGACCCAATATACCCTGCGCCACCTGTTAAAAGTATAGACATATTTACCTCGTTATGGTACAAATTAAAACTAAACAAAAACTGATCACAATTATATGATGAAATGAAATATAGCATATAATTTATTAAATATAAAGGTTGAAAATTATAATGATAGATATACTGCTGGCAACATATAACGCAGACAAATATATTACACAACAAATTGATTCTATATTGGCTCAAACATATAAAGATTTTAAAATAATTATATCTGATGACGGATCAAAAGATAACACCATATCAATAATAAATGAATATATTTCTAAACTCCCAGATAAAATAACTCTACTGCCATTTACAAAAAATCTTGGAGTTAAAGAAAATTTCAACTACCTTTTAAAAAACTCAAATAGTGAATATATCGCATTCTCTGATCATGATGATATTTGGCTTGAAAACAAGTTAGAAGTGTCTATTGAAAAATTAAAAATATTAGAAAATAACTCACCTGCACTTGTCTACACTGATAAATCTTTAGTAGATGAAAATATACATCTGATTTCACTATCATCAAATAAATCTGAAAATTTGAAAGCAGAAAATTTTAATCTAAATAAATTATTAGTACAAAACACAGCGTCAGGTTGTACGATAATGATAAACAAAAAACTAAAAAATATCATAGGCAATATTCCTGAGGAAGCAGTGATGCACGATCATTACATTATGCTTATCGCATCAATATTTGGCAAAATTGAGTATATTGATAAACCGTTAATTTTATACCGTCAACATGATGATAATATTGTTGGTGGAAAAAAATATAACCTAACATATATTATTAAAAAATTACTTAATGGTAGAAAAGCATTGAGTGATAAATTTCAAGAGTATATTAATCAATCTAAAAAAATTGAAGAGATTTATAACGATAAAATAGATAGTTCAACATTAGATACAATTAAGAAATTCAACACTCTTGATAATGCTAGCTTTATTCAGTTTAGATATATATTGATAAAAAACAACTTTCTTAAAACTGGTTTGATGAGGAAATTAGGTATGTTAATACTTCTATAATCTGTCAACTCATTTACAATTCACTCATCAATATCAAACCAATTTACACCTACTAAATAAAATATAAACCTACCAGTTTTCAATATCAACAAACTCTTTCAACGCATCTTGCCAGTTAGGCATTTGTTCAAGGTTATGTAGTCTTAAGTTCATCTTATCCAACTGCGAGTTTGCAGGTCTTTTGGCTGAAGTTTTATATTCTAACGATGAGCAAGGTGTAACTTTTTGATCAAACCCTCTTAGTTTAAAAAAGGCAACTGCAAGATCATACCATGAAGTTGAACCTTCACAAGTTAAATGAAATATACCTTTTAGATCTATATCAGAATTTATAAGTGATTTAAGTTTTCTGCTAACTGCAATAGTTGATGTCGGATTACCGATCTGATCGTTCACTACTTTTAACTCATTCACACCATCAACAGATAATCTATTCATCGTATGTAGAAATGATGGACCACCTAAGCCGTATAGCCAACTAATTCTTGTAATAAGATAATCACTACTATTCTCTTTTACAAAAACTTCGCCTGCATATTTTGACTTACCATAAACTGAAGTTGGATTTGGTGTATCGTACTCGTTATACGGTTTACTTGATACTCCATCAAAAACATAATCAGTAGATATATATATTATTTTCGCCTTAACAGCTTCAGCAACGACTGCAACATTTTTACTGCCTAACGCATTTAATTTATATGCAAAATCTGATTCTGTTTCAGCACCATCAACTCTTGTGTATGCGGCTGCATGAATAATAATATCTGGATTAATCTCTTTTGTAAATTTATGAAATCTATCTAAATCTGTTATATCGGTGTCATCAATATCAGCTATATAAATAGTGTGCTCACTCTTAAAATCATCTGTAATCTGACGACCTAACATTCCTCTGCCACCAGTTATCATAATCTTTTTACTATTCATAAAATCATTCTCCACTTACAATATTTAAAATCTATTATAAAAACCTCTATATTGTCAAGTTTAATTATTTGGATTTTCTTTCTTTGTAACTCATATATTCTATTAAAAATTTTATTAGCACAACTATTATTTTGAATATTAACTAAACTTGTTGATAAACAATTAGAAGAATTCTTCTCTATATTTATCTAATAATCAATACCTTACTTAAATAGGTAGTAAAGCTCTGATTTTTTATTCACAAATGGTTTAAGCTCATCATAAGTGAATGAAATGTGTAGAGGATACCTATGATTTTGATTCTCAAAAGTTATTCCCGAAGCATCAACATTGTAAATATATTTTGATTTAAAAAAGTCATACGATTTAAACTCTTCAAAAGAAGTGAAATCGCCATACTGTGTTTCTATTTTTTGCTTCATTAAGATGATAAATTTTTCGTCATCTACAGAATAAATTAAGTCGTCTATTCTCTCATTTAAGATTTTACCACTATTCAAACTATAAACTAGAGGTGTGTCGTACATAATTGGACGATTTGTTGCTGGAAAAGCCCATAATTTAGAAATAATGGATATAACATTGTTATCAATATATATCAACTCATAGGAAGAATGAACGCCCCACCCGTTAGACTCGCCATCAACATCTATATTTTTTTTCCAAACAGAATAGTCATCGTTATAATCGTATGCTTTCCCAGAT
>CAMQYB010000142.1 GCA_947039055.1 uncultured Deferribacteraceae bacterium | reverse complement strand
AGAAGATAAATAAATCATGTCGGTAATACTAGGTATCGGAAGTAATATTGGTGATAGCAAAACGTTCATTGCAAAAGCAATTAGTTTGATCGGTGAAAAGTTTAGATTGTTAAAAGAGTCGTCATTATATGAGACAGTATCACTTTTAAGAGATGATCAAAGAAATTATTACAATAAAGTTATCACTGTTGAGTGTGATCTTTCTCCTGATGAATTACTACTATTTATCAAAGAGTTAGAGGTATCTATTGGAAGAAACAAAAACCCGTTATTTTGGGGTGCAAGAGAGATAGATATAGATATTATTGATCATAATGGCACAATTCTTGATTGTGATAAGTTAACTATTCCTCATAAGTGTATGAGTGAGAGGTCTTTTGTGCTTATACCATTAAAAGAGGTTGATGCTAATTATATTCATCCAGCGACTTTAGAAAGTATAGATAATATGATCGCTCAATTAAAAGATGATTTGAATATAAAGATAATAGACAACATATAATAGTATATAATAAGAGATTATTTAGGATATAAGTATTAATGAAATACAGTAAGATGAAAGGTTTTAGGGATATTTTTGGCGAAGATATTGAGTATTGGCAATATGTTGAGGGTAAATTAAAATCATTATTCACAAGTTACGGTTTTAATGAGTTTCGTCTCCCTACATTAGAGAAAACTGCTTTATTTAATAGAGGTATAGGTGATACTACTGATATTGTCGAGAAAGAGATGTTCTCTTTTGAAGATAAAGATGGCGAGTTCGTTTCATTACGACCTGAAGGTACTGCGTCATTACTTAGAGCGTATATTGAGAACGGTTTAATTAATAATGGTGTTAAAAAGTTTTATTATCTAGGCAATATGTTTAGAAGAGAGCGTCCACAGAAAGGTCGTTTTCGTCAGTTCACACAGATAGGTGTAGAAGTTTTAGAGAGTTCTTCTGCTTTACTTGACGCTGAGATGGCGTCACTACTTTATAACTCTGCTAAAGTTTTAGAGTTAGATAATATTGTAGAGTTAGAGATTAATTCATTAGGATGCAAAGAGTGTCGTCCAGGTTATAATGAGTTATTGATCGCATATTTCAAGAATATTAAAGATGATTTATGTGGCGATTGCAATAGAAGATTAGAGCGTAATCCTCTTCGTATATTAGATTGCAAGAATGCAAATTGTAAAATATTAATAAAAGATGCTCCTATAATGCTTGATAATTTATGTGGAGAGTGTTCAGATCATTTCATCTTAGTTAAAAAATATTTAGGTGAGATGAGTATACCGTATAAGATTAATCCGTTTATGGTTCGTGGTTTAGATTACTATATTCGCACGGCGTTTGAGCTTGTAACGACAATGCTTGGATCAGCATCAGCAGTAGGTGCTGGTGGCAGATACGATGGATTAATTAAAACATTAGGTGGATCTAAAGATACGGCTGGTATAGGTTTTGCAATAGGTGTTGATAGATTAGTAGAAATTCTTCAACTGAGTAAAAAACTGCCTATAAAACAGACAGATTATTTTATTCTATTTTTTGAAGATACGTTAGAACATGGATTAAAAATTGTGAATAGTTTAAGAGAGAAAGGGTTTATAGTAGAGTATGATTACGATCAAGCATCTATGAAATCTCAGATGAAAAAATCTAATAAACTAGATGCAAAATTTACGGTTATATTAGGTGAAGATGAGGTTAGCTCGTTAGAGGTAACTGTTAAAGATATGTTGACAGGCGATCAGCAAAGAATGAGTATAACAGATTTGTGTGCTATAAATAGAGATTAAGGACGTTATGTTTTAAGTATAGATAAGTTGTAAAAGTAGTGATTAGAATATAATATTTTGATATAAAGTATAAATATGTGCTATATATAAAGATTGTGAATATTGTATCTTAAATATTAAAAGTAGTTAGAATGTTTTAGATATAATATATAAATATGTGTTAGGGGGCGTTTAGTTAATGTTAAGCAATTTAGGGGATTTTAAAAGAACTCATACATGTGGTGATCTTAGGAAAGAAGATTTAAATAAAGAAGTCATTTTAAACGGTTGGGTACAGAAACGTCGTGATCATGGTGGAGTAATATTTATTGACCTTCGTGATAGATATGGCGTAACTCAAATAGTTATGAACGAAGAGCATGAAGAGGCTAGGGTTATAGGCGATACTTGTAGACCTGAGTATGTTGTAGCAGTTCTAGGAAAAGTTATGCTTCGTCCTGATGGAATGAAAAATGATGGCTTAAAAACTGGTGATATTGAAGTTCATATATCAGAGATAAGAATTCTAAATACAGCTTTAACTCCTCCGTTTATGATAGATGATAGCACTGATGTTGCTGAAGATATTCGATTAAAATATCGTTATCTTGATCTTCGCCGTCCTGAACTACAAAGAAACATTATGCTTCGCAGTACTCTAACTAGATCTATAAGAGAGTATATGTGGGGACAAGATTTTATAGATATTGAAACTCCATTTCTAACAAAATCAACACCAGAAGGTGCGAGAGATTATCTTGTTCCATCAAGGGTTAACGCAGGTAAGTTTTATGCACTTCCACAGTCGCCACAGATGTTTAAGCAGTTGTTAATGGTGGGTGGATTTGATAAATATTATCAAATAGTTCGTTGTTTTAGAGATGAAGATTTAAGATCTGACCGTCAACCAGAATTCACTCAATTAGATATAGAGATGAGTTTTATAGATAAAGAAGACCTTATCAATATGATTGAAGGTATGATTAAATATGTTTTTGAGAAAACAGTTAACAGAACTTTAACAGCTCCTTTTCCAACAATGGATTACAAGGATGCTATTGAACAGTACGGAACTGATGCTCCAGATACTCGTTTTGATCTTCATTTAAAAACGTTAAATGAGTTAGTTAAAGATTGCGATTTTAAAGTATTTGCTGAAGCTACTAAGGGTGGCGTTGTTAAAGCTATTAATGCAAAAGGTGCTGGAAAATCTTTTAGCAGAAAAGATATTGATGAGTTAACAGATTTTGTAGGAACACTTGGTGCTAAAGGTTTAGCTTATATAAGAATTAATGAAGATGGTTTACAATCACCATTAATTAAGTTCTTAGGTGATGATCTAACAGCTAATCTTATAAAAGAGATGAAAGGTGAGGTTGGCGATATTATATTCTTCGGTGCTGGAGATGAGTATACAGTCAACTTATATATGTCTAAACTAAGATTGAAATTAGGTAAGATGTTAAATGTTATAGATGATAAAAAACTTTCATTTGTATGGGTATTAAATTTTCCATTGTTAGAATACTCTAAGGAAGAAAAACGTTTTGTAGCAATTCATCATCCTTTTACGGCACCGCTTGATGAAGATATAGAGCTTTTAAAAACCGCTCCTGAAAAGGCTCGTGCAAAAGCTTATGATCTTGTATTAAACGGATCAGAGATAGGTGGTGGATCTATAAGAATACATAGAAGTGACATACAGAAAAGCATGTTTGAATTAATGGGATTTACAGAGGCTGACCTTGAAAGTAGATTTGGATTTTTCATAGACGCATTAAAATATGGAACACCTCCTCATGGTGGCATAGCTTTTGGTATAGATAGGATAGCTGCGATAATTACAGGGTCTACATCTATAAGAGATGTGATAGCTTTCCCTAAAACTCAGAAGGCTATTGATATTATGTGTGAAGCTCCAAGCTTTGTTGATAAAAAACAGTTAATGGAATTAAGTATTTCGACCGATATTAAAGAGTAGGTGAAAGATCTAGTTTGTCTAATTCTCTATATTTTTTATGTTGACAGTAACATAATGGTTAGTGTAGGGTATTTCTAATGAAATGAAGTGTTTTAAAATTTATATATATACTAGTTATATAATTATTACAGGAGGATTATTTATGCTTAAGAAGATTGTTTTAATAGTTACACTATTTATGTTTGCTGTAGCTTGTGGAGGGAAATCTGGTGGTGTAGTTGAAGACGGCTATTCATTAGAAGCAATTCGTGCGCTGGTTAAAGGTTACTCAAAAGATTTTTGTGGTAACAAAGCTTTTGTAGGTACTAAGAAAGCTATTGAGAATGTTGATCGCATAGAAGCATCTGGTGACATTAATGGTACAGAAAATGCATCAAACGAAGCTATCAAAGTATTTAGTAAAGAAGAACCACCTTACAAAGCTTTATTAGCTGAACGTAAGCGTACACAAGATCTTAAAACTAAGTTAAAAAACATGGACAGAAACTCATCTTCAAACAATATGGATTGGAGAGCAACAAAAACTAAGGCTAATAAACATCTACAAAATGCTAAAAAAGCATCAGATGCATGTAACCTTAAAATGGCTCAAATGGAAAACAATAGAGCACAAGATTTAATCGGAGCACCAGATGGTGTTGATTCTAAAGGAAACATGGTTAAATACACTGTTGTTCGTGGTGATAACTTATGGAATATCTCTAAGAGAGAACTTCGTAATGCTTATCTATGGCCAGTTATTTATTGGGGCAATAAAGACAAAATCAAAGATCCTGATTTAATATTCCCAGGTCAAGTTTTTGGAGTATCTAAAAATGCTTCTCAAGAAGAGAAAAGAAAAGCAACAAGATTTTCAAGAACTAGAGGCAAATGGTCTTTATACGACAAGAAGTAAAAATTTAAGATATTTAAAAGTTATTTAGATATTTGTATAATACTAAAGGCGATCTTTAATTTAAGGGTCGCCTTTATTAATCTTAAATTCTGTAAAAATTACCTATACTAAAATAGATAAAATCGCTAATATAATTAAAATAACAATAAGGGTTAAAAATGGACAAAAAAACAATATATAATATAAGCACCACAGATAAAGATATTATAGATAACATATCTGAAGAATTTAAAAATGGATTAACTTTTTTAAGTGAGTTACCAGCAAGCAATAATATAGTCACTGTTTTTGGATCAGCTAGAACTAAGGAAGATAGTGCTACATATAAGTCGGTTGCAGATCTTACCAATTTTATTAATACGAATGGATACTCAATTTTAACAGGTGGTGGTCCTGGATTAATGGAAGCTGCCAATAAAGGTGCTTTTGATGCAGGTGGAAGCAGTATCGGTGTAAATGTTGTGCTTCCGCATGAGCAAGAGAGTAATCCATATGTTAAATCATCATTTATATGTGATTATTTATTCACACGTAAAGTGTTTTTAATTAAAGATTCTGAAGCGTTTATATTTGTCGAGGGTGGATTTGGCACATTAGATGAACTATTTGAAATACTAACATTAATATCAGTTGAATACCTAAAAGAAGTTCCTGTTATATTATACGGAAAAGAGTTTTGGACAGGTATGATGAAATGGGTCAAAGAGTTCCTTCTTGATAGAAAGTATATTGATAAAGATCTGTTTGATAATATTGTTATACTTGATAAAAAAGAAGAAGTACTAGAGAAACTAAAAGCAATTAAAAAGTAATATAGAAATATGATGTTGTTGTATCGATGTAAGGTTTATACAATTACATAATATTTGTGCTTTGTTGTGTGACTGTGTAAGGTAAGATAATTATTTAATGTATCTATTCTGCTATTGCTATTAAGTTGGAAGTTATAACTTATGCTGAACGGGATGTGTTATGTAATCGGTAAAGTTGTACAACTACATTATACGTTAAGCAATACCATGGACAATACAGCTACGTTAATGCAATAAACTTTACGCTAGGTTAATACGATAACTGATATGGTACGTAATTACGCTA
>CAMQYB010000141.1 GCA_947039055.1 uncultured Deferribacteraceae bacterium | reverse complement strand
TTACAATTTATGCAACTATGTTACAGTTAATGTGACCATATTTATAGTTAATGCTGTTATCTTATATCTATTCGATAACTGTTGCTATCTTTATTGATAGGTGTATAAAATTAATCAGGTAGTTTCTTAACCTTGCTTGCAATTTCGCAAAAAATATCGTTATAAACTGGTCTAATACCTGTGAAAGTAGCGATATTATCAACTTTGATTTTATTCTGAAAAAACATGTTAAATACAGATAAAATCTCTCTCACTCCTGAGCCTAAAACATATACTCCAAGAAAAGAATTGTCTGCTTTATTATATACAATTTTGATAGTCGTAGGGGATTCTTCTACAAGAAGATGATTATAAAATGATGTATGATTGACCTTAATCACATCGTAATCATATCCAGTTTTACGAGCCTGTTCTTCTGATAAACCGATAAACCCTAATTCAGGATCAGTAGATAGATATGTAGTAAATGCAAACTCATCAGATAAAATATCTTTACCTAACATATTCTGTGCAGCCGTTTCACCAGAATTAACAGCCCAACCAAGTCGCATACCAATAGCTGTGACATCTCCTGCAACATAAATATCTTTATTATCTGTAGTGAAATTAGTATCAAAAATTACATTGCCATCTTCGTTAATATTAACGCCTGCTGCCTCAAGATTTAATGGTGATATAAAAGGTTTTCTACCTATTGATAAAAATACTTGCTCTGATTCTATCTGCATATCGTTGAATAAAATAAGATACTTTTGTCCAACTTTATCAATACTTATAACTTCTCTACCATGAATTATGTTAATCCCTTTCTTCTTTAATATATCTTCATACCGTTTTGCAGCTTTACTATCTATAAATGAAAGGATCGTCTCCCCTTTCTCTACAATATTAACTTTTGTTCCAAGACGATTAAAAACACATGCTAACTCAACACCTATTAGTCCTCCACCTATAATTGATATAGACGTAGGTATAGTTTCTAGTTTTGATACAGAATTGATATCAGCTAATTTAAGATTTGATAATAATTTTTGTTGATCTGAACCAACAGCAATTAACGCTTTCTCAAAAACAACTATATCAATTTCGCCGTCCTCTCTCGTTAACTCTGCTTTATGAGGTTCTATAAACTTTATCGTGCCTGAGATATAAGTGATTTCATATTTCTCAAACTTATCAAGAATTAAGCGTTTTGCCTTATTAACATTATTATCAATATATTTTTTTAATCTTTTGAAATCAAGTTTCGATGGAGGGATTTTACCGTTATCGATAAAATTATTATGGACTTGAAGATATCTAGTATACATTTGTGAAAAATAGAGTAGTGAATTGGATACAACTACGCCATCATTACAATATGCTCCACCTAACTGCTTAGAGACTACTAGAATGTCGTTACTTTCTTTTGCTAAAATTGTGGATGCAGCAATCCCTGCTGGACCTGCACCCACAACTAAATATTTTACTTTAATCATTAATGATCTAGTGTTAACTTCCTAATCTTATTATTAAGTTCCTACTTCCCATGATGCTAAGTAAGTTTCTTGTTCAGGAGTTAGTTTATCTATGTTTACACCCATTGTTTTAAGCTTTGTAAAAGCGATGTCTTGCTCAACACTTGCTGGTAATACGTAAACTCTTTTCTCTAACTTACCTTTGTTTTCTACTACAAATTCTGATGACAATGCTTGTGTAGCAAATGACATATCCATAACTGATGCAGGGTGACCTTCAGCACATGCAAGGTTGACAAGTCTTCCTTGTCCTAATACATAAATAGATTTTCCATCAACGATATACTCATCAACATTATTATTATCTCTAACATCTTTAATAACGTTACTAGATAGTTTAGTTAAACCTACTAGATCAATTTCTATATCAAAATGTCCTGAATTTGCAACAATACATCCAGTTTTCATAACTTTGAAATGCTCTGATCTAACAATGTGCATATTGCCTGTTACTGTACAAATGATATCTGCAAGTTTAGCAGCTTCACTCATCGGCATAACTCTATAACCATCCATTGATGCTGCTAATGCTTTAACTGAATCAACTTCAGTAACTATAACATTTGCACCTAAACCTCTTGCTCTTTCTGCAAGACCTTTACCACACCAACCGTAACCTGCAACAACAAACGTTTTACCTGCAATTAATGTATCAGTAGCACGAATGATGCCATCTATCGATGATTGACCTGTTCCATATCTATTATCAAACATGTTTTTAGTCTGAATATCGTTTACAGCAACAACTGGGAATTTAAGCATTCCTGCCTCTTGCATAGCTCTAAGTCTGATAACACCAGTAGTTGTTTCTTCCATTGATCCGATTATATGATCGTGAAGCTCTGGATGATTTTTTAAGATTTCTGATACTAAATCAGCACCATCATCCATAGTAACATGAGGTTTGTGTGCTATTGCACTTTTTATATGTTTATAGTAAGTATCGTTATCTTCGCCTCTTATAGCGTGAACAGATATACCGAAATCTCTAACTAAAGAAGCTGCAACATCATCTTGTGTTGATAATGGGTTTGAAGCAACAAGAAGTATATCAGCACCACCGACTTCACATGTACGCATTAAGTTTGCAGTCTCTGCTGTAACATGAAGACAACAAGACATACGCATACCTTTAAATGGTTTATTCTTCTCAAATTTTGCTCTAATTTCTGCTAAAACTGGCATACTTTTGTCTGCCCATAAAATACGCTTTTTACCTACATCTGCAAGATTGATATCTTTTATATCATGACTATTTGACATTTACATTCCCTCTATGAATTTATTATACTGTAACTTATCACCACTAAATAAAAATAGATAATATAAATGTTGTTTAACAAATTTATTATCTATTTCATATAGTTAGCTATTATAACTTAATCTACTTCTTTAACTCGTTTTTACTAATGATTTAATATCATCAACTTTATTTCTTTTTTCCCAATTAAAAATCTCTCTACCAAAATGCCCGTATGCAGCAGTTTGTCTGAAAATAGGTTTTCTTAAATCAAGTGACTCGATCAATCCTTTAGGTGTTAAGTCGAACACTTTACTTATTATTTTTGAGATCTCTTCATCAGATATTATACCCGTATTAAACGTATCAACACTAATTGATACCGGTTGAGCAACACCTATAGCGTAAGCTAACTGAATTTCACAACGCTTTGCAAGTCCTGCTGCTACTATATTTTTAGCAACCCATCTTGCTCCATACGCAGCTGATCTATCAACTTTAGTCGCATCCTTACCAGAGAATGCACCGCCACCATGACGTCCCATTCCACCGTAAGTATCAACTATAATCTTTCTACCTGTTAATCCACAGTCACCCATAGGGCCACCTACAACAAATCTACCCGTTGGATTGATATGAAGTGTGATTGCATCTTTATCATATAGATCACTCGGTAATGTCGGCTCTATAACATATTTTTTTATATCTGCATGAATTTGCTCAAGTGTAATATCTGGTGCATGTTGAGTTGATACAACAACTGTATCAATACGTACAGGTTTATATCCATCATACTCTATTGTTACTTGAGATTTTCCATCTGGTCTAAGATAATTAAGTACACCTGTTTTTCTTACTTCACTTAACTTCATAGATAGTTTATGTGCAAGCATAATCGGTAACGGCATTAACTCTTCAGTTTCATCACATGCGAAACCGAACATTAAACCTTGATCGCCTGCACCACCAGTATCCACTCCCATCGCTATATCTGGAGATTGTTGATTGATTGTTGAAATCACTCCACAAGTTAAATAATCAAATCCAAATTTTGCTCTAGTATATCCTATCTCTTCAATTGTTTTTCTAACAACGCCAGGTATATCAACATAAGTTTTTGTAGTTATCTCACCAGACACAACCACTAGTCCAGTAGTAAGAAGTGTTTCGCAAGCAACCCTACTTGTAGGGTCATCAGTAAGCATCGCATCAAGAATACTATCTGATATTTGGTCAGCTATTTTATCAGGATGTCCTTCCGTTACAGACTCTGATGTAAAAAGGTATTTCTTATTCATAATTTTAAAACTTTCTCCTTTCTTCGTAACCTACACACTACAAATAACATTGATTAATGACAGATAAAAATATCATCTATTAAAAATACTACTATTAACAACTTGAGTTATTTTTGTGTCTACGCATTACCGTTGGTGGTTATCGTTTTTTTATATTTTATTATTATCTGATCCATTAGATCTTTATTTTTCAATTTCGTTAACTTAATCTGTTTAATATTCGCTTCTACTTCTGGAGGAACAATTTTAAGACTGTATAACGCCTCTAAATCCTGTTCAAGTTTAATGTGCTCATTAAAACACTTATTAAATTCCACATCACTGTTTCGTAACTCTGAGATAATCATATCTTCATTCATCTTTACAAGTCCCCCTTCAAAGTATAATAAATCAGTATAATCAATTCGTATTTAAATTACATAAATCAACTATACGACATTTATATATTATTAGTTAGTTAAACTATCGCTTCTCTTGTCATTCTTACAGCATTAAGGTTATTGCCGTAATAATTTTTTATTATTCCACACTCTTTAAAGTCAAAACTTTTATATAAATCTAACGCTATCTGGTTGCTTACACTAACTTCTAAAAACCATGTGTAGTCTTTATATTTTTTAATTATAGCTGTAAGAAACTTCTTACCTAACCCTTTATTTTGATACTCTTTCTCAATTGCAAATGTTACAAGTTCAACGGTTAAACTCAGTTTCCATATAACCATATAACCAACAGCATTGTCTTCATGTTCATAGATATAAACAATTGAGTGATCTTTATCAAACTCTTGCATAAATGAAGCATTGCTCCATCTATTTAAATCAAATGAGGCATCGCAGATACGTCTTATTATGTTTATATCATCTAATGTTGCGACTCTTATCAAAATCAATCTCCGCTTCAGCTTTACGCAAATACAACGGTAAACATTCGCCTAGAAAATGAGATATATTTTCACTATAAGCCACCGTTTCAAGATTAATTACATCGTCTTTAAATGAGTTAACTGTAATATAATCTTCTATTAATTCATCTGATATAGTAATTTCTTCTATATTTGAAAAAATAGTATCTATAAAATTATAGCTACGAATAGCAAATAATTCACCTTTCAATCTCGAAACAATAGAGAAATCATTCTCTTTTTGTATAGATATCGCTTTTGCATCAAGTGCATTTATGCCATAAACTGCTTTGTTATCTGCAATAGCTAACCCTTGTATAAATGATATTCCAACCCTAATACCTGTAAAAGACCCTGGACCTGTTATTACATAATATTCATCAATAGATCCTACATCAACAGATGTTTGAGTTAGCATAAAATCTAATATAGGCAATATCTTCTCTGATGTCCCTCTCTCAATCCTGATTTTTGTGGAAAAAATAACTGAGCCACAATCAGTAAGAACAAAAGATAGATAGCTTGATGATGTATCTAAAAAAAATCTTTTCATTTGTACAATTATAATATTTATAATTTAATCTGTCAATTATATTAACAAATTACACAACATATATCTACATATATAGATATATCAAGTATTCAGTTATCAAAATAAACTACACAACCACTAAAAAACAACCTGTTAATCGTAATGATAAACTAGTCGTTTAAAAGAATCTCATCACACTAACAAAGCTAATAAAAACCAATAAACTAATCACAGTTAAAAAGTAAATTACAACTAACACACAAACCAAGTAAGTAGTTACAACAATGAACTAGCAATAATTACACACAAAC
>CAMQYB010000140.1 GCA_947039055.1 uncultured Deferribacteraceae bacterium | reverse complement strand
CGGAACTATGTATATTAAAGGTGATAGAGTACCAGCAGATTACAAGAAAGCATTAAGTTCCTTTAAAAAAGCTTGTGAAAAGGGATCACCAAATGGTTGCAAGAGCTACAAACTTCTATATGATGAAATGAAATAACATTCTAAAAAGTATTCAATTCTAAATTTTAAAATTTCTATAAATATAATCAGAGGGTGTTTTATGACATCCTCTTTTGCTAACTTAAAATATAACTTCTAACTTTTGAATTTATGATATATTATATATTAAGATGTAATGTTATTTTAATGTAACGGTTTTGTTGATAAAACAATTAAGTTGTTGGATGGAAATAGAAGTTGTAGTTTATGTTGTAAAATGTGTAATGTGTTTGGTATTATAGATAGAATAATTAAGTTGTTAGGTGGAAGTAAATGAGTAGATATTTAAAAGTTTTAATTGTTATTGTGCTAGGTTTGTTAATGTTTTCAGTTGCGAGAGCTACGTTGTATATTATGGATTTCGATACTTTTTCGACGTATACAGTAGGCGATATAATATCATCATTTATAGATGGTTTACGGTTTGATCTTTCAATTACTTTAACACTCTTATCTCCTTTTATTGTACTTTTACTTCTACCGATTAAAAATATGATTTTCCATAAGATATTATTATGGTGTATATTTGTTGAGCTTGTGGTATTAGGATTTGTATCAGGAACGGATATAGGTTTTTATCTGGAAAGGGGTAGACATATTACGAATGATTTCTTTCTACTATCAAACGATCTAGGTTTTATGATTGATTTAATTCCATCGTATATTATTCCAGGTATTTTATTTTTAATAGTATGTATCGTGCTTGGTTATTTTTATAATAAATTTGTGAATATAAAATTAAAACCAGACCTAAAATTTATGCCATTAAATCTTCTAATTTTTATTATTCTTATACCTTTACTGTATATTCCTATTAGAGGCAATATAGATGAGAAGCCTATTCATATTATAGATGCTTTTGATGTAGATACAACGTTAGGCAATTTGAAACTTAATGGAGTGTTTTCTATATTTAAGTATAGTGATGAGGGAGTTATAGATCTGTCAACATACAATTTTTTTGATAATGCAACAGCACAACAAATAGTAGATAATTTTACTATCAACAGCGATCAATGTAATACTGATATTGTAGAAAATTTATCTCAGAAAGGCGTTAATATAGTTTTTATTATGCTTGAAGGAATACCAGCAGACTTAGTAGATTCATTTAGTAATCGTAATCTAGGTATAACAAAAAACATTGATAATTTGTCATTAAAAAGTATTAAATTTAATAATCATTACTCTCCTAACAAAAGATCAATTGCGTCATTACAAGCTGTAATGACAGGTATCCCACCGATAGCAGCGTTGCCATCAATAGGCTTTGGATTAGAGTCATATTTCACTGGAGATATCGGACAAGTTTTTGTAGATAATGGTTATAATACTTTATTTATTCAGAGTGCTAAAAGAAGATCATACTATATGGATTCGATAGCAAGAAGTTTAGGTTTTGAACAATATTATGGTAAGGAAGATATTCCAATTATTTTAGATTATAAAGATAAGAATGGAGCGTTTTTTGGTTGGGATTATGAAACGTTAATGTTTTTATCAGGCAAACTAGATGAGTTGAATACGAAAAATAAAAACCCATTTTTAGCGTTCACATTTTTAGGCACAACACATGAGCCATTACCAGAGTTGCCATCAGAGTTCAATGTGTTTGATCCAAAAACTGATCCTGATGCGAAGTTCAAGAACACAATTATATATACTGATTGGGCGATTGGAGAGTTTATGAATTCAATCAAAGATAAACCATATTTTGATAATACAGTTTTCATTATTTCCTCAGACCATAGCGTTTCTAGCGGTGTTACAACTGCGTATCCGTACGATCATTTAATACCGTTAATGATGTACTCTAAAAAAATGGATAAGGCTATTGAGATAGATCATATTACGTCTCATTTAGATATGTCTCAAACATTATATGATATAGCAAACTTTGATAATGTGTCAAAAACTGGATCGTTATTTTGTAAAGATGAGAGTTCATTTACGATGCTTTTCAATGGCGATTTAATCACTATGATTGCAGGTGATGGTCATGCATATTTAAGTTTTGATAAAGTAATGAGTTCTAATTTAAAAGATAACTCTACTGCAAGATTAGAAGGGTTTCAAAATTATCTTAAAGCCTACTACCAACTTCTTATAGATAAGTTTAATAAATAATAGTTTAAGTACGTTATGGTATTTTTTTAAAGCATATAAGTGTTATTACAGCGAGGAGATCGCTGTAGATTTTTGAATAGGTTAAGTGGTATTCAACATCGGTTCTGATCTAGTGCATCTAAATGTTACGTATAATAAAGATGTTTAATAACACAAGTAATATAATTAATTTGTCAGGTGTAAATCATGAGTAGATATAAAAAAGTTTTAATTGTTATTTTTATCGGGTTATTAATATTTTCACTTGCAAGAGCGATATTGTTGATTACTAATTACGATACTTTCTCACTATATTCCTTCGGCGATATAGCGTCAACATTTGTAGGTGGTATACGGTTTGATCTTTCTATTTTTCTAACCTTATTTTCGCCGTGGATAATATTTTTACTTCTACCGATTAGAAACATTATTTTCCATAAGATAATATTATGGTGCGTATTTGTTGAATATGTAGTGATAGGATTTGTATTAGGAACGGATGTAGGTTTTTACATAGAAAGAGGTAGACATATCACAAATGATTTTCTTTTATTAGGAAATGATTTAGGTTATATTTTAGTTCTTATTCCGTCGTATATTTTACCGATTATATTAGTCACTATAGTGTGTGTTGTCTTAGGCTATCTTTGGAGTAAATTTGTAAATATAAAATTAAAACCTGACTTAAAACCTATGCCATTAAATTTTCTAATTTTTATTATAATCATACCTTTATTATATATTCCTATTAGGGGAAATCTAAAGTTTACACCTATAAATATTATTGATGCTTTTGATAAAGATACAACGTTAGGCAATTTGAAACTTAATGGAGTATTTTCGATATTTAAACATAACGGGCAAGGTGTTATAGATCTATCACAATACAATTTTTTTGATAATGCAACAGCACAAAGTATAGTAGACAATTTTACAGTTAGTAGAAATAAATGTAACACAGATGTTATAGAGAAGTTGTCTAAAAAAGGCGTTAATATTGTTTTTATTATGCTTGAAGGAATACCAGCAGAGTTGATATATTCTTTTAGCAATAATAATCAAGGTTTAACAAAAAACATTGATAATTTATCATTAAAGAGCATTAAGTTTAATAATCATTATGCACCTAAGAGACTATCTATTTCATCTATGCAAGCTGTACTGACAGGTATCCCACCGATCTCAACTCTTCCTGTAATAGGCATCGGTTTAGAGTCTTATTTTACTGGCAATATCGGGCAGATTTTTGTTGACAACGGTTACAATACTATTCTTATTCAGGGTGCAACAAGACGATCATCTTATGTAGACTCTATATCAAAAAGTTTAGGTTTTCAGCAATATTATGGTAAGGAAGATGTTCCAATTATTTTAGATTATAAAGATAACGATAAAGCATATTACGGTTGGGATTACGAGGCGTTAATGTTTTTGTTAGACAATTTAGATGAGCTTTATGCTAAAGATAAGAAACCATTTTTATCGTTTTCTTTTTTAGGCACAACACATCCACCGTTTCCAGAGTTACCATCAGAGTTCGCTCTGATTGATAAAGAGACTGATCCATATGCTGGCTTTAAAAACACAATTATTTATACTGATTGGGCTATAGGCGAGTTCATGAATTCGATCAAAGATAAACCTTATTATGATAATACAGTTTTTGTCATTTCATCAGATCACAGTGTCGCTACAGGTGTTACAACAAAATTTCCATACGATCAGCTGGTGCCATTAATGATATACTCTCCAAGCATGGATAAAACAGTTGATGTCGATTATATTACAACTCATTTAGATATGTCACAAACATTATACGATATCGCGAAGATTGATAATGTGTCAAAAGTCGGATCACTGTTTTGTAAAGATGAGAATTCATTAGCGATGATTTTTAATGGAGAGTTAGTTACTATGGTTACAGGTGATGGACACGCATCTATTACTTTAGATAAGATAATTAGTTCTAATTTGCAAGATAATTCTACTGCTAGATTAGAAGGATTTCAAAATTATCTTAAAGCTTACTATCAGCTTATAGTATCTAAGTTTAAGAAATAGTAGTATTAAAATAATATATGGATGACAAGGGTGGAGCAAGATAATGTAAAAGCTATATCATTGTTTAGAGAGGCTTGTCACAATTTCAATTCAGTTTACAATAAATTATGTTCTAATAATTCTCAAAGTTACTGTTCTAAATATGAGAAAATTACGGATATGAATTAGATAGATTTGATGTATAAAGATCAATGGCATTACCTAAAAAATTTGGAGAGAGGTGTTATGAGATTTTATAAATTATGCTTACTTGTTTTAGTTTTTTCTTTTCTAGTGAGTACAGTTGCGTTAGCAGAAGAGATACCAAGTCAAGAAGAAGTCATGGAGATAAAGAAGCTAAGATTATCAAAAACAGAGAAAGAAAAGGTAAGATTTTTCTATTTATTAGGTGGAGCTGGTTATGCTTGTTATAACCCTATTTTAAGTTATGGTTGTGTAGATAGGAGATATAAAGATTATGTGGACGGTTTTGCAGTTAGTCTACTTGGTGGTTGGCAAGTGAACAAGTATTTTGCGATGGAGGCTGGTGTAGATTATATACAAGTGGAGTATATAAGTTTGAATTTTAAATATACAATTTTAGCTCAACCATATATAGAGATAGATAAATCATGGAGCATTATGCCGAAAGTAGGTGTAGGCTTTTTGATATTAGGTGTTCTTTCTCAGGTTGTTGAGAGTGAGTACGCAACGCAACCTGTAGGTTTCGATGTTTATGGCGTAATTGGTTTAAGGGCAAATTATAAAAAGTTTATGTTCGGTTTATCGTATGAGCATAACCTATTCGGTCAAACGAACACTTTTATGGCTTTAACAGAAGTTGGTGTAAAGTTTTGATTTAATTATATCGGTTAAAGGTGTATAGAAATATTAAATAGTTGAGGGTGTTATTATAACATCCTCTATTTTTTGCTTGAAACTATATTTTTAACTTTTAACTTTGATAATTATATCATATTATATATTAGTAAGTGATTTAATTTTAATAAAGGGGAATTTAGGATTATGAAATTTTTTACAGTTGCGATTATGACGATATTTACGTTTTTAGGATTAGTGAGTGTGTCGGTATCTTATGCAGAAGAGAGTATGCCGTTTCCAGAGTTTCAAAAAGGGTGTGAGCAAGGGGACGCTGAAAGTTGTTACAAACTTGGATATATATATGACAAAGGCGAGGGAGTTACAGTTGATTATCAAAAAGCTATAGAGTTTTATAACAAAGCTTGCAATGGTGGATTAGGAGATGCTTGTGGCGTGCTTGGAGTTATGTATTATGAAGGAGAGTTCATACCTGTAGATTATAAAAAGGCAGGCAAACTACTTGATAAGGCTTGCGATGGTGGAAATGCACAGGGGTGTGGAATGCTTGGTGCTATGTATTATATAGGCGATGAAATATCTCAAGATCATAATAAAGCGTTAAAACTATTTAAGAAAAGTTGTGAACTTGGAGATCAAGGCAGTTGTGGTATCTATAAAGAGTTATACGATAACATGAGAAAATAAT
>CAMQYB010000139.1 GCA_947039055.1 uncultured Deferribacteraceae bacterium | reverse complement strand
TGCTACTTCAACCAAGTGCTACTTCCCTACTCTCACTTTAAACTGGATAGTTATCTGTGCTGAGTCTGGATTATCATACACTACGGAATTGAATTTTAATTTAGATACATAATCTCTAGCAAGCTCTTCAACAATAGCTGAACTTCGTGTAACATACTGAATATTTTTTGTGTTACCAAGCTTATCAATTATAAACTTCACTCTGATAGTTGCATCATTGCTAAGTGAAAAAGTAGGTATAGGTGGAGTTTGTACAATTGATCTATTATTAGTCGGTTTTTGATCAAAATTGAAAAAATCCGTACCGATATCTGCACCACTTGTATCTGATGATCCCTTAGGTTTTGCTCCATCATTCTTTGATGCAACCTTACTATTATCTTGGCTTTTTAACTCACTATCAACATCAGGACCTTTAAACGTATTAGGGTTTTCTATAGACGGTATATCTTCGATATCTGGTAATGCAACAGTTTTATCACTATCTACCAATGATTTAGGGATATCAATATCTGGCAATATAAGAGGTTTTGCTGATCCTGATGGTTCAACAATTTTATCCTCAACCTTAGGTTTAGTATTTAACGGTTCAGCCTTTTTTACAACTGGAGCTGTCGTTGTAACTGGAACGGTAATCCTTTCTTTAGGTGCTGCTGAAAAAATCTGTTCTTTTTTAATATCTAAAATTACAACGTCAATAGGTATAACACTCTCTACTTGATGCAGAGTATTAAACACAGGTATAAAAACAATCATCATTAAATGAATTGTCATAGATATTAGAATAAATAATGAAAAATATCTCACTTTATTTCTAACGCTCCTCGGTAGCTATCGCAAAACGCATGAAATCCACACTTCTTGCCGTATCAATAACAAAAACCAATTTGCCATGAGTTGATAACTCATCAGCCTCTATAATAACAATCGCCTCTGGATTAGACTCTTTCATTATCTGTAAACGTGTTTTCAAATCTGGATCATCAAACGGTTGACCGTCCACATATATAACACCCTCGCTATTGATAGCTACACGGATATTTGTGTTCTGTTCAACAGCCTCACCTTTAGCCTGTGGTAGATCAACCTTAATAGCGTTACTTGCAATAAAAGATGTCGTTACAGCAAAAAAGATAAGCAGAATAAATACAATATCTATCAAAGGAGTAATATTAATACCTAAACTAGAGTTTTTTGCTCTATCTTTGAATTTCATTTTTTCTCCTCTTGTATAACAGTATTCACTATTCTTGACACTGCCTCCTCAAGAGCCCTAATACATACCTCAGCACGTGAATGAACAATGTGATAGAAAAACTGTGTAGGGATCGCAACAACTAAACCAGCAGCCGTTGTAACTAAAGCTTCTGCAATACCAACTGATAACTCTTGTGCATTACCTGTGCCTTGTAAAGCGATTACGTCAAATATTCCGATCATACCAAATACCGTCCCTAGTAATCCTAGTAACGGTGCTATCGCAACTATAGTCAATAACGATTGTTGAAATCTATCTAATTTAGCAACTTCTATCCTGCCTGCTTCTTCTGCCATTTCTAATAATCTACTTAGTGGTAAATTCATATTGTCGATTATCACATTCGTAACTTTTGCAAGTGATGAGTCATCATTCATAACAATTGCTTTTGCTTCATCTACTGAACCTTTCTTTAAAAGCAATATCAACTGTGCTTCTAAAGATTTTGGAACATATCTATTCCTTGTTAACATAAATAATCTTTCCAAAAATATAGCCACCGACATTATTGATAACAGGATAATAGGATACATCGTGATCCCACCCTTTTGAATAACCTCTAACATTTTATCAATTTCCTCCACAACAATTTAATTATATAAAAATTTTCTCTAATCTATTAACTTAAATAAAAACTTAAAACATACACTACAGTATAGAATATCGTTCAAAACGTACTTAAACTAAATGTTTATTAAAAATAATATCAAAACTATATCATAAAAAAGTTTTAATCGTAAATATACATATTAAACATATATTAAAATATAAAGATCACTATATCATAACTATGATAATTATGAAACCGATACATTATTAATCTTTAAATTATCATTAATTATATTCCACGCTAAAGACTAATTATTAGGTTGTATAATGCAGATGATTATCTATTACAGAAACGATTCTGGATAAATAATTTTTTGATCGCCAATTGTCTCAATTCTATACTTATTTTTATAGATATCATACAGTAGTTTTTCGTTTAAAATAGTAGCCGTATCACCTGCTGCTAAAATCGTACCGTTATCAATAGCGATCACATTATCGCAGTACCATAAAATATGATTAGGATCATGAGTGCATACAACAATAGTTATCCCTGTATCTGATATACGTTTTAACATTCGCCATATCATAAGCTGATTACTAAAATCTAAAGCCGACGTTGGCTCATCAAGAAAAATTATTGGAGTCTCTTGTGCTAACGCTCTTGCTATCATCACTAACTGTTTCTGTCCACCTGAAAGTTCATTAAATGACACCTCAGCAAGATCCAATATATCTAATAACTCTAGCTTCGAATATATAATATTATAATCATCTTTATCTAAACCGAACACTCCTTTCATGTGTGGCGTTCTGCCCATTAAAACTATCTCTTTAACTTTCCATAAAAATGATTGCTCATGATCTTGAGGTAGATAGGCGATTAACTTTGATAAATCTTTTATAGATATATTTTGAATATCAATATCTGATACCAAAATATTATTATCACCTACTTTTAGAAATTTTAGGCAACATTTAAATAACGTACTTTTACCACTTCCGTTGCGACCAAGTAATCCATGTAGTTTACCCTTCTCCATCGATAAGCTTATATTATCTAAAACTTTTTTTTCGCCGTAACTAAATGATAAGTTTTTGATCTCGATCATATCAATACACCTTCTCTGATTTTGATCTTAACAACCATAATAAAAACGGTGCACCGATAATTGAGGTAATAATACCTATTGGAATTTCAGACTCCATCACCATTCTTGCAAGCGTATCGCAGATAACTATATACACAGCTCCAAGCAACCCTGCTGTTGGCAGAAGATATCTATTATCTGCACCAACCAACATTCTTGCCATGTGTGGAATCATTAAACCCACCCATGCGATTATACCAACTGTTGATACAATCATCGCAGTTATAAAAGTTGCCGATGTGATAAATATCGCTTTATACAACTCTGGACTTACACCTAATGATCTTGCAGTATCGTCACCCATTGATAAAATATTCAACTTCCATGAGAGTAACCACATCAATAAAAATATTGCCACAACAGCGATACCATTTATAAAAACATCGTTCCATGATGAGTAATACATTCCACCCATCATCCAAAAAACAATCTCTCTCAACTCTGTATCATCTGATAGATATTTTAATATTGAAACTAAAGCTGTAAAAATTGAGCCGATAATTATGCCTGATAAAATTAATGACACAATAGGCGTTCTGTCACGTCTATACGCTAATGAGTAAGATATAATTAATGACAACATTGCAAAAACAAATGCAAATAATTTTACACCGACTGAAAAAAACGGATAGACAATACCTAATGATGCTCCAAATGCAGCACCTGATGATACGCCTAAAATATACGGCTCAACTATTGGATTGCGAAATATACTTTGATAGATTACTCCAGCAATAGATAGAGCAATACCTGTAAAAACTGCCATCAAAATTCTTGGTGCTCTAATATCCCAAACTATTACTTCATAAGTATCTGAATAATTTGAAAATGTGAATGAGAATAATTTATTTAAAACAATAGATAGCGTATCAGTAAATGACACCATATAACTTCCTATCATAAGCGATACAGAAACCGTTATAAAAAGTAAAATAAGTAAAAAATATATGAAAAACTTTTTACGAATATTATTTTTAAAAATCATCATCTACCGTCCAATCTAACATCTGACTAGATCTTAACTTAATAGCTGTTGCATCATCAACTGAGTAAACACTCTTATAAAAATCTAATATCCACTCATGAACTTTGATATCTTTAAACAGTTCTGGATATGATGCTTTTGCAACAATCAACATATCAATCGGATACTCTAATCTGATCGAACAGTACATCGGATTAAATGCTAAAGAGTAAACTCTCTTATTTTTGATAGCTTTAAGTTTGCTCAATTTTTTATAATCTTTTTTATTATATAACTTATCTTTTGTATGAAACCCGTTAGATGTAAAAAGTATTATAACCTCAGGGTTAATCGAATATAACTGCTCAGCACTAAATAGAACTCTAGCCGTGCTACCATTATAAACGTTATCAGCGTTCACGATATCTTCAACGATATAAGTCTCTGCAGCATCGCCTGATACAAGTCCAACACCACCATCTGATAACGCTGATGAACTTAAACCTAAATATAATACCTTGCTTTTATCTTTTAATTTTACACCTTTAGTTCTCTTCCGTACTAACTCTTCTACTGAAAGCAGATATTTATATAACGCCTCCACTTCTTTAGATTTGTTAAACACTTTACCTAATGCATAGATCTCATCTTTCAACGATTTAGTGCCGTTCAATTTTAGATAGTTAGGTGAATATAATACAAATAAAGGTATCCCTAATTTTTCAATCGTTGCGATCGTTTTATCTATATGTTCTTGATTGCCACCTCTAACCGTGCAATCTCCAACTCTAAGTATTACTAACTCAGGTTTAGATTTCACAAGCGTTTCATAATTTATAATATTGCCTTGAGGAGAGTTAATACATGACAACTCTTCAAGATTAGGGTTTAACATAAGTGCTGTATTTAAGCCGAAAAGATATGTAGGTTTCTCTTTATCAGAGGTATAACTTTCATATTTATATCGTCTCTTCATCGACCATGAACCGATAGATATAACTTTATCGACAACTCCTAAATATGTCATCACACTTTCAACAAATCCATCATCAATTGTTGCAATACGTTTCAAATCTTTCTGTATTTTAACATCAACGCCTCGCATATCTTTAACGATATAATAACTTTTATCAACACCATTTGCATAGCTAGATACCACGATCGCAAACAAAATAAAAATAGTAATACTTAACTTTTTCAATCTAAACCTCTTCTATAATATTATCAGTAGTTATCAAAATTTATAACAACTCATATCAGTGAACTTGTAACGCCAACTCTTAATTTATCTCTGCACAATCTATACAGAAATCTTTGCCATCAATTATTTTTATCGCATTAGTTGCCGTCTTCTCTAAACAGTTAGAACATTCTACCGATTTATATATTTCAGCTCTAACTGGTAGATCTTCTTTTACTTTTGTAAGATCAAATAACTCGCTATCATTTAATGAAAGAATTAAATTCATTCTCTCAGCTCTTTCAAGATCATAGCCTACACCTTTATAAACAATTCTAAACGAACGTCCGTTTAATCTATTGTAAAATGAGAACGCCTGCTTACCTTTATAATGAACTCGCAACGATCCAGAACCGTAAGTTGCTTTTAAAATATATTGAATAGCATCAATTCCACACGCATCTGTTTCTGCGATACATACAATATTTTCATCACCGATTTCACCGATACTGCCAGCATCGCCACCATCATTAATATTGCCTAACTCTAAAAGTTTTTTCGCATATAAAGCAACTCTAAAACCGATCGCAAGACCTGGACATGCGTGTCCATGAAATTCTATATTTTGAACCCATAACTCTTTTAGTAAAATATCCTTAACATCTAAATCCATTTAACCCTCACAATAATAATAGTAGTAAATAACAATACTAATAATAG
>CAMQYB010000138.1 GCA_947039055.1 uncultured Deferribacteraceae bacterium | reverse complement strand
TATGTTTGAATACGTAGAGAGAATAATTTATTAGCTCGTGCAATATGCAGAATAATAATCTCACCGATATTTTCATTTAATAGATCGTTCAACTCTTCTAACGATTGAATATCTTGGTCGTTTACACCGACCACAATATCGTTTGTCATAATATATTTATTATCCATACTCTTTTGAACTGTAACACTCTTGCCATCACTTTCAAAAGTTATACCGTATCTGTTTTTAAAATTTGTTAAACCATAGTTATCTGGAAACGCTCTAATTGTTACATTCGCTTTTGTGAAACTCATATCGTCATCTGTACCTTTGCCAAAAAACACCTCAATAGAGTCTCCTATCTTGAAAGTTTTAAGTATATACTCATAAGCGTTTTTACTATTAATAGGTATATTATCCATCATCACTATCTGATCTCCAACATGCACACCTTCATAATTTGAACCTAAACTTCTATCTACTCCTGATATCTCTAAGTATGGAATATCTTTTGTTGACACCTTCTCTTTAATAGAGAAATCTGTATACCGTTTAGACATCTTTGATTGTCTCTCAAACTCTGGCAATATCGTTTTCACAACATCAATAGGTAGAGAGAAACCGATCCCCTGTCCTGCTCGATAGATCGCTGTATTGATACCTATAACCTCACCGTCTAAATTAATAAGTGGTCCTCCTGAGTTTCCAGGATTGATTGATGCATCAACTTGAATAAATATAGCGTAGCCGATATCATCCATTAAAACTCGTCTAACGTTTGATACAACACCCGTTGTAACTGATGAATTTAAACCGTATGGATTACCGATTGCGATTACTGTTTCACCTAGCATAATATCTGAACTGTTTCCAAGTTTCGCAGGTTTTAGTCCATGAACTTTTTTATTTATCTTAATTATGGCGACATCTAGGATAGCGTCACTACCGATGACAGTTGCTTCTAACTGTTGATTATTACCTAGTATAACGAATATTTTTGATGCAGCTTCAATAACATGACTGTTAGTAACGATAATTCCGTCTTCACTTATAATCACACCTGAGCCTAAACTTTGTGTTTTATAACTGCCTGCAAATCCGAAGAGATTATTTACCATCGGATCGTTATATGGAGAATATGATTGATTAACTATCTTTTCTGTTCTAATATTTACTATAGAGTTTTTAGTTAGAGCTACAGCATGAGTTATTGGAGTGTTTCTATTTGATGCATTACTGTTAAATGACACAAAAAGAATTATAAAAATAGTGAATAATGAAGTATGAATTTTTATCATCTGTAACCTCTATCTATCTAATCTATCAAAAAAAAGAAAAAAAGTGTATAAAAAGATTTAAAGATAAAATAATTAAGCAACGAAGCAGTTGTATTGCTAACTTTTGGAGTTAAAAAATGGATTTAGGAAAAACAGTAAAAGTATCGTTTTTGAGAGTAGAAACAAATGATGAAAATTATATCGCACGTGTAACCGACGCCCTTGATACATCATTAAAAGCAGATAAAAATTACGATACTTTTCACTCAACTGTGCACCACTTATGGAAAGTTATGGAGAAAGTTACATTAGATGATAAAGAGTTCTATTTTATCACGTTAGCTAAAGAGAGAAAAACCGCTCCTATATGGTTTAATGAGACTGGAGAAATTAGACCTATCAATAGAGATAACGGTTTACTGGGTGATCTACATTACTGTATTTTTTCACCACGCTATAAATTTGTAGCATTATTATCTGGAACAGCAGGATCACCAGTTGCAAGTTTTAAACATTTTTTTAATGAATTTTCTTCTGACTTATCAATAAGATTAGTGCCATTTTTTGAATCAGATATTGAAGCAACTATCCTTGCATGGAACTACTATAAAAAACTATCAACAAGGTTAGTGTTTCCTACATATGAAGATCTTGAAACTTTTATTGCAAGTGATGAAGGTAAAAAGATTGAGCTTATGGGTTCGCTATCAGGACTTAGACTTGAAGTGAATGTTTCTGCTCCTAAAGGTAAACAGATGTTGAGTGAGTATGAAGTTAAAGATTTTTTATCTACTATGATTGATAACGAGTTCTGTGAAAAACTTCTTGTTAGAGGTGGCGATTTTGGAACAAAAGAGATTGAAGAAGTTGATATCAAAAACGCAGTTGTAAGCTATACAGAGAGAGTTGTTGTAGAAGATGGATATCTTGAACAAGGCGAAGCTAAAGGTGTTATGTTTAATGCGATTAACGATAAATCAACAATATTGTTTGAGTAGAAAAATATTTTATTTGAATAGAACATATATATTAAATGACAATTAATATCTATATAACTTATTTGATATATAACTTGTGTGTTAAATAATTCTGTTTGAGTAGAAAAATATTAATAAAACAAAACTCCCTGTACGATTATAGTATAGGGAGTTTATAAAACTTTTAATTTAGTGCTTTAAGATATAAAAAAATTAATAAGATAGTTGAGGTAATGAGTTAACAATTTCATTAGTTTTTATGCTCACCGTTATAACTCTTTTAAGCAGATTGAATATATATTAATTATATTATATTAACCTTACAACTAGTTAAAATTGATATCAAATTCGATACGCACAATCTATCACACTATATACATATTTTCAATAATCTATACATTTCCATTATCAACCCTTTTAATATAATCATTTTTCTGCTATCATATCCCACTTAATCTTACCTTCAACCAAGATAATAACATAGAGAGGTTTTTTATATATGTTTGCAAATACTAGACAAGAGAAAAATTATAAGTTTTGGGCGTTTATACCACTCATATTTTTTCTAACAACATACATAGGATCAGGGTTAATATTTACCTATATGGGTGTTGAATCTCCGTTCTCAAGAATTCCCGTACAAGTTATTCTTCTAATATCATTACTACTTGCCGTCATTATGGCTGAAGGCAAAATTAATTTTAAATTAGAGATCTTCTCTAAGTCCGCTGGTGAAAGTGGTAATATGTTAATGAGCCTTATATTTCTTTCAGCTGGAGCGTTTGCTGGAGTTACTAAAGCTATGGGTGGAGTTGAAGCTACCGTTAATCTTGGATTAAACGTTATGCCTATACAATATATATTGGTAGGGATATTTATAATATCTGCTTTCGTAGCAACTGCTATGGGGACATCTATGGGGACTATCGCTGCTATTGGTCCTGTTGCAATTGGCTTTGCTGATCAAGCTTCTATATCTCCTGTTATGGCGATGTCTGCTGTGTTAAGTGGAGCTATGTTTGGTGATAATCTGTCTATGATATCTGATACTACAATCGCTGCAACTAGAGGAGCTGGATGTAAGATGAGTGATAAATTCAAAATGAATTTTCTAATCGCATTCCCAGCAGCAATAGCCACAATAATCGTATATGCTATAGTTGGAAATGATGGAGTCGCTATTGCTTCACCATTACCATTTAACGCTATTAAAATTATTCCATACCTACTCGTTATAATTGTTGCACTTCTTGGCGTTAACGTTTTCTACGTTCTTATGTCTGGTGTGCTCGCTTCTGCGATAATAGGATTTGCCACAAACTCATTCACAATTATAGAGTTCTTTCAAGCGTTCTACGCTGGAATGGAAGGTATGTTTGGTATACTTGTTATATCAATACTCGTTAAAGGTGTCGCAGGGCTTGTATCATACATGGGCGGAATGGACTGGTTAATGCATAAACTTACAACAAATATAAAATCTCGTAAAGGTGCAGAGTTTAGTATCGCATCTTTAATATCGCTATCGGATATCGCAATTGCGAACAATACAATAGCTATACTTGTTGCAGCACCGTTAACTAGAGATATCGCAAAGAAACATAATATCGCACCGAAACGAATAGCTAGTTTACTAGATATATTTAGCTGCGTATTTCAAGGTATGTTACCTCACTCGCCACAAGTTTTATTCTGTATTTCATTATTAGGAGTTGCAGCATCACCTCTTGCATTAGTGCTAGGTGCTTACTATCTTGGATTTTTATTCATCATGGCTACTCTCACAATAATCACAGGGTTTCTTATGACTAAAGAAGAGAAAGATGGAACTCCTTTATATACCGAAAACGGTGAAGTGATAGAAAGATAATTTACTGACTCAAACTATTATTATCATAACAAAATAGTAAGATACTAAATCATAACTAAATTGTTTAAATAATTAAAATTATAAAAAATGAGCATCTATATTTAAAGTATAGGTGCTCATTTCTATTTAAACTTTCTATCTTAAATTCAATTTAAAGTTCAATTTAAAACATTAATATAACGATCAAATTAAAATATATAATGTATCATTAAGCTTTGCTTCAATCAAATTATACAAATCTATTTTATCTAACTTTTTTTATCAGTTTTATCAAGTTTAGATTCCCAAGAAAACGGTGCAAAAACATCATTAGGATCATTTGATTTCCATGTAGATTTGCGTAACTTATAAATAGTAAACGGTATCGCTACACCAACTATATTTCCAGCTATCAATATCATTATCCAATTAGAATTGCTTCCAACATTGATCTGTGATGGAGGTAAAAATCCGAACAAGAATGCAGCCACAGATGCAACAAGTCCTAGACCACCGATTATAATCATTCCTAAAGTTCCACCTGGTACTTTAAAAGTTCTATCAACGTTAGGCTGTGTTATTCTAAGTTTGATAAAAGTTATAAAAAGTAGAATATACATAATAAGATATAGCGTTACACAAAGTGCTGTTAATATCTGATACGCTGCTTGAACTGATGGCAAGAGTACAAATATAACCGATAGTAAAGTCACAATCGTTGCTTGCATTATAAGTATATTAACCTGAATACCGTGCTTATTAATCTTCTGTAAAACTGGAGGCAGATACCCTGCTTTACCAACTGCTAATAACCCTTTACTTGGCCCTGCTATCCATGTTGATACCTGTCCAAAAACACCGAACGCTAAACATATAGCTATAACACTTCCTAAAATTTCAATATGAAATAATGTAAAAACATCGTTGTATGCAATAAGCAAACTCTGTGTTAAATTAATCTCTTTTGGAGGGATAATAACACCTATTGCAAGTGTGCCTAAAATGAATAATGTTACCGTAATAAACGCTGCAATAAATATCGCTTTAGGATAATTCTTTTTAGGATCATTAACCTCTGTTACGTGAACAGCTGACATCTCCATTCCTGCATAGAAAAGAAATATACTTACAGCTAAAGCTAGATTATTAAAGTTAGTTAAATCAGGAAAGAGTGCGTCTGAATTGATCGGCATCTCTATTTTATTTCCAGTAAGCCAGTATACTAACCCTAATATAATTATCGTAACACCTGGGATAATTGTTCCTATTAGAACGCCCCACTTACTTATTGCACCTGATAATTTCACACCGAAAAAATTCATTATTGTAGCACCCCAATATACTGCAAGAACTATGACAAGTGTATAATATCTATTCGATGCAAGTGCGATATCAGCTGATTGATCTAGCCCTATAAAAGCAACTGATACAGCTGCAAATGTTAAAACTGTTGGAAACCATATTGTGTTTTGTAACCACTGTAAAAATATCGCAAGAAAACCAAATCCTGGTCCTAACGCTTCACCAACCCAGCGGAAAACTCCACCTTTTTCTGGCCAACCAGTACCTAGTTCTGCTGATACTAACGATACTGGAATTAAAAAACAAACGGCTGCGAATATATAGTAAAATATTGAAGATAAACCGTATACAGCTTCTGCTGGTAATCCTCGTAAACTCACAATCGCTGCCACATTTATCATGGCAAGCGTAAACACATTTAAGGTCTTATCTGACTTCATATTATTGTCTCCATCTTAAAAGTAATTACAACTATCTATAAATTATCAACTACAAATA
>CAMQYB010000137.1 GCA_947039055.1 uncultured Deferribacteraceae bacterium | reverse complement strand
TGGCACGTTTTAGCAGTTCGTAAGTAGGAACAGTTAACGAGTTTGTTTGTATGCATGGTTGCGAGTTTGCGTTCTTGTGAAATCGAGAGTGAAGCAAAGTGTAATGGATAATGCTTGGTTATTAACTATACGAAGCAAAGTGTAACGTATAATGCTTGGTTATTAACTATACGAAGCAAAGTGTAACGTATATTACTTGGTTATTAAATATGTGTGTTAATATTAATTTATAGATTATTTGGATATACATTTAGAGGAGCGATATAAAATGGATATGTTAGAGAAATTGAATAAGATAGTTCTTGAAAGAAAGCTTAATTACAGTGAAGGTTCATACACTTCAAAACTTTTATCAGCAGGTGATAACACTATTATTAAAAAACTTGGAGAAGAGAACGCCGAGTTAATAAGAGCGATATTAATTGAGTCTAAAGAGAGTGTCGTTTCTGAAGCTGCTGATTATATATATCACCTAACGGTTGCGTTGCGTTACAGAGATATAAACCTTACCGATGTATTAGATGAGTTAGAGCAAAGGTACGATTCAAAGAAATAGAGTTTTATTAAGTTACAATTTAAGTATAAAAATATTTACAATAAGTTGAATAGATTTAAGGAGTTACAATGTCTGACAATAGGAAGTTATGGGGAGGTAGGTTTAACCTTTCTACAGATAAATTAGTTGATGATTTTAATGCATCTATTTCGTTTGATAAGAGATTATATTCTTATGATATAAGAGGTTCTATCGCACATGCTAAGATGTTAGCTAAGCAAGGAATTATCACAACAATGGAATCAGATCAGATTGTTATAGGACTAGATCAGATACTTAGTGAGATAGAGACTGGTAAATTTATTTTCTCAGAAGCAGATGAAGATATTCACATGGCAGTAGAGAAACGTCTTATAGAAATAATAGGCGATACAGGTGGCAAACTTCATACAGCAAGAAGCAGGAACGATCAAGTAGCTTTAGATATCCGTTTATATATTAGAGATCAAGTAGAGAGTATCAAATCATTAATTATAGGTTTTTTAGAAGTGCTTGTTAAACGGGCAGAGAAAGATATAGATGTTATATCACCAGGTTTCACTCATCTTCAAGCAGGACAACCGATACTCTTTTCGCATTATTTTCTTGCATATTTTCAGATGTTAAAAAGAGATTACACAAGGTTCACAGATCTTGCAATTCGTCTAAATTATTCACCGTTAGGTGCAGGTGCGTTAGCTGGAACATCGTTTGATATAGATCGTCATTTTGTAGCAAAAGAGCTAGATTTTTATGGAGTAACTGAGAACTCAATAGACTCAGTATCAGATAGAGATTTTGCACTAGAGTTACTATCGACGATATCAATAACGATGATGCATCTATCAAGATTTTCAGAAGAGATTATATTATTTTCAACATCGGAGTTTAATTATATAACTTTATCAGATGATTTTTGTACAGGTTCATCAATAATGCCACAGAAGAAAAATCCTGATGTAGCAGAGTTGATAAGAGGAAAAACAGCAAGAGTATACGGCAATATGATTACGTTATTTACGTTAATGAAGGCGTTACCGCTTGCGTACAATAAAGATATGCAAGAGGATAAAGAGCCGATTTTTGATTCAGTAGATACGGTGACTATGTCGTTAAAGATTTTTGCATCAATGATAGATAAGATGGAACTAAACGCTGAAAAATTAAAAATTGCAGCAGCTAAAGGATATTCAACAGCGACAGATATAGCAGATTACCTTGTAAGAAAGGGTCTACCTTTTCGTCAAGCACATTATATAGTTGGCAAGGTTGTTGCGTATGCAGTAGAAGAGGGGATCGAATTATCACAGATATCGTTACCTATTTTTCAATCGTACAGCAATTTAATTGAGGTTGATATATATGACAGCATCACATTAGAGGCATCGGTATCATCAAGACAGTCATACGGTGGCACAGCTAAGAGTCAGGTATTAAAACAGATAGAACTTGCAAAGAGTTTCATTAATGAAAACAGTTAGTAATATATTACTACTTGTTGCGATCATTTTACTTGTCGGTTGTGGTAAGAAAGATGATCCAGTACCTAAAAACATATTCAATACTCCTTCACTAGCTGACGTAAGTATTAAGTTAGATATTGATGGAGTTAAGCTTACTAACAATAGTGATAATTTCACTCTTTTTGTAGAGAAAGAGAGAGTTGTTAAAAATTTGTTTTTCAGATACGAGTATGAACGAGTAACACTTATCGCTCCAAAGGCGAGTTTTACAGATATAAATGTTATTGAAGGAAGAGAGTATTTATATCGGTTTTACGCATATAATAGTGTTGATCAATCGTACTCTAAACCGACGACAAAAGCTGTAACTTATGAAATTCCAGTACGTATAGATAATATTTCTGCTAAAATTATAGGAAGCACACTATGTGCAGAGATCGGTGATATGCGTGGAATGGACAATGTCACTTTTTATATTAATGGTAAATTTGTTTATGAATATAATGAAGGTGATAAAGAGCATTGTGTAGATATCCCTTCAACAATTATGATAGATTTCAAAGCTGTTCCTCATAGAAAGGGTAATGAAGGCGTTCCGTACATTAAGAGTTTTAAACGAGATCCAAGTGATGGATTATTTCCACCACAGAACATAAAAGTTGTTCAAACAGCAAGTAGATCTATTTTATCGTGGGACAAGTTAAAAGGTTACGATGAGTATAATGTGTATGTAGAAAAAGATGGTAAGCAAAAGCTTTTAGCAACAACGGTTGCGACGATCTTTTCGTACAGTATACCTAAGGGTGATGAGTGTGCTACACTTAAACTATCATCAGTTAAAGATGGTAAAGAATCATCATTAATAACGGTCTCTATTTGTAGGTAATTATAATTTTGCTTGAAAAAAAGTAGTAATAGAAATAAAATATAAAATAATGTTTATTATAAACTAGTTAGAGGGAAGTATGTATACTTTATTGTTATCGATATCGTCAGGGGTATTATTAGGTTTTCTTTCGTTTAAATTAATCACACCGAGTTATGCATTATCGGTGATTATAGCTTTAGTTACAATCATCACTATGAATATAATAGTTGGCAGAAGTATGATGAAAAAGATCACTGCTATATTTAACAATTGTGAGAAGGATATAAAGGCAGGCAAAATTGATGTTGCGATAGAGAAGATGAAAAGTGCGTATAAGTATTCTAATTGGCAGTTGATGGTTAGATCGCAGATTGATGCACAGATCGGAGTTCTTTTATATGCTACGAAGCGTTTTGATGAGTCGCTTCCGTATCTTTCAAAATCGTCGAAAAGAAATGGTATGGCTATATCTATGTTGCTTGCGAGTTATTATAAATCAAAAGATTTTGATAAGATGAAAAATTTGATAGATATAGCTGTAAAGGTTAATAAGAAGGATAGTTTTATACAGTCATTATCGGCGTATCTATACTTAGAGATGGGTGATAGAGATAGAGCAATATCAATTTTAAACGATGCGATTAAGAAAATCCCTACAGATGAGAGATTACATAATGCACTTGATTCAACTCGTAACAACAAGAAGATTAAAATGCAGACTTACGGCACAGCATGGTTACAATTACATCTATCAAAAAGTCCAGATGGAGTTAAACAGTATCAAACATTAATAGGCAGACAGAAGATTACAAGAAGATAGTAATATGTTATTTAAGTAGTTTATATCTGTTGATATAGAGAGTATATTGACAGAAGGTATAGAGATTTTATTTTTTAAATAATTAGTTGATTTAAAGTTGTAAATTAATGAACTTATACAGTTTTAGATTATCATTATTACAGGCGTAGATAAAGTGGGGAAGTTGGTATGAAGACAGATGAAAAGATCATTGAGAGAGTTTTGGCTGGCGATATATCTAAGTTTGAGATGTTGATAGAAAAATATCAGACACAAATTTTTTATGTAGCAATGAATATTAGTAGAAATAAGGATACAGCAGAGGATATAGTTCAAGATGCTTTTATAAAAGCTTTTGATAAGTTACAGACACTTAACGAGAGGGCACATTTTTTCCCTTGGTTAAAAAGAATAACTATAAACTTAGCGTTGAACAATTACGATAAGAATAAAAGAATAGTTGATGTTGAGGTTGAAGATTCAGAGGTAAGTTTTTTTGATAGATTACCAGATGATTCAGATCCAGAATCAATTATGATAAATGACGAATTAAAGCGTTATGTGCGTTTATATGTAGATGCTTTACCTGAGCGTTTACGCAGAGTTATTATAATGCGTGAGGTTGAGGATTTAAGCTATGAAGAGATATCAGAGATCTTAAACATTCCACTTGGAACAGTTAGATCAAGATTATTTAATGCGAGACAGGTTGTAAAAGATCGTCTTATCAAGCAGGGATTGACGGATAGTTTAGTTTCTCGTACTGCAAACTAGTATGTAATGTGTATGAATGAGGTGTGATATGAGTAATAAAGTATTATCTTGCGGAGATTTCTTAAAACTTCTTAATGATTACGTTGATTTAAACGTATCGGAGAAGGAATCTCTTTTAATAGGTGAACATCTTGATGCTTGTGATAGTTGTAAACTTAGGGTTACAAACGCTATTAAAGTTAAAAAGATGATTAAATCAACTTATGGAGTAGGAGCTTCGATTATTGATGTACGCAGTAAAGTTATGTCAAAAATTAGAAATAGAGATAATGTTTCTGTAAGATCGGATAAGAATGTCGATTTGTCATCAAAAATTATGTCAAAGATAACTGAGAAGAGGAAACCGTTTAATGCTGTTAAGTTCTCATTATCTATGATGGAAAACTATAAAGTTTTATCAATTGCGGTGGCGACACTGTTTATTATAACTGCAACGATTGTATATTCTCAAGCAGAGAGTAAAAAATTGATGGCAGCTAGAAGCAAGATAGAGTCTTATGCTTTAGAACATTCATCTACTGCTCCGACAGATTATAGAGCATCAACAAACAGTATTGCGGATAGTATAGGCAATGGTATCACGCCTGTTAACTTTAGTGAGTAATGAGTTTGTATAAATTTGCGACAGCGTTACTTTTCTTCTTATCTATAGGTGGGTTAGCTAACGCTGATGAATTATTTTTTTATAAGTATTATGAAGGTAATGGAAAATATAAAACATATTTTTTTGATAGAGACTCTGTTAGTTCAGAACAATTCCATGTAGGCGTAGTTGCCTCTAAACTATTCAACAGAAACTTTTTTATAGAACATCTCAAAAAAAAGTATTACAATATAATAAAAGTTGAGGGCATCGTTTCCTTAGGTCAAAACATCACTCAATACACCTTATCGCCAAAAGATAAAGATAGATTTAAGCATGTGCTTTGGTTGCGAGGCAGACATCTTATTAAAACAGAGGTGTATGATGTTAACGACAATCTTGTTATAGCTTATGGTAAGATAGATTTATCGTACGGTATCGAAAATAATATGGATGGAGTTATATATACTCCAAAAGCTTCAAATATATCACGAGGCAAAATACATAGTTTTTATAATGGGTTTGATCATGTCAGAACGAAACAATTACCTGAAAATAGATACCATGTGTTTTTTAGTGATGGGTTGAATGGTGTTTCAATATTCATTGATGAAAACCCTACTAAGTCAGATATGAGTGCTAAGATTGTTTACGGCAATATGTTTCTTTCTAAGGTTATAAATGGTGTAGAATACTCTGCAATGGGCACGCTACCTTATACAGCGTTATCGGAGTTTATCGATAAAGTTGGAAACTCTGATCCAGAGATTTATGCAAAATTACTAGATTGCGGTACTCCAGTCGAGAAGTAGCATTGATGTCAATAAATGTTAGTATGTTTGTTAATAGATAATAGTACACACGTTAATTAATA
>CAMQYB010000136.1 GCA_947039055.1 uncultured Deferribacteraceae bacterium | reverse complement strand
CAGTTCGCATACTTAGAACAGTTCGCATACTTAGAACAGTTCGCATACTTAGAATAGTTTGCACGCTTAGAGCAGTTCGCACGCTTAGAATAGTTCGCATACACAACTCAAGTATGGCACTCTCTAATCACAATCAACAACTAAATAGTAAACTATTTTTTTGCCTTTCCACTCCATTTATGTTTATGGTATTCATATCTTATAAATGAATCAGATGAGTAGATAATTACCGCTATCCAAATAAATATAAATGAAACTAAATGTGTCTCGGTAAACACCTCTTTATAGATAAACACACCTATCAAAAACGACAACGTTGGTGCTGTGTATTGCATAAGTCCGATAGTTGATAAATTTAAACGCTGAACTGCAAAGGCAAACCCTGCAAGTGGAATTGATGTAACTACTCCTGATAGTAATAAAAGTGTGATCTCATACGTTGTGCCTGTAAAAAGAACACCCTTACCTTGGCTTAATTGATAGCCTATAAAAAACACAGCTGGGATACTCATAAAGAACGCTTCTATAAATAAACCTGGTATCGGTTTAATCTCAACCTTCTTATGGATAATTCCATAGAAACAAAATGTGCCTGCTAAAAATATCGCTATTGTTGGAAATGAACCGTAATTAAATAGTAGATTGAGAACTCCTAAAAACACTAATACTACAGAGAATATTTGCACCCTGTTTATCTTCGTCTTAAAAATAATCGCTGATGCTAAAATGTTTAAAAGTGGATTTATATAGTAACCCATACTAGATTGAGTTATTCGATTTGTTGCAACCGCATAGATAAATATCGACCAGTTAAGCAGTATGAAAAACGCTGACATCATAAATAATATCGTTAATTTTCTACTTTTAAAAACTTCCTTAACTTGACTACTATCTTTCATCACAAGAACTATAATACCTGTGAAAATCATAGAGAAAACAGCTCTATAAGAGATCACTTCTAAATAATGTACATTAGATAACTGCGACCAATATATAGGCAATGTACCCCATGCGATAAAACTTAGCGAACCTATAACTAATGAAAACGCCTTGCTATTAATATTCATTTTAACTCTTTATCTTGAAACTCTTAGATTATATATTACATGTATCGACTAATCACAAACTAGCCGATACACATAACTTTTAATTTATACTATTTATTGATTAATAATTACTTATATCTGGTGCTTTAGGGATAGTTTTTAACGACTCATTAATCTCATCATCTGTTGGAATAATATCTTGCATCTCGCCTGATAAATAATTATCATAAGCTGACATATCAAAATGTCCATGTCCTGTAAGATTAAATAATATCGTCTTAGGTTTACCTTCAGCATCAGCGTTCTGTGCCTCAATTATCGCTTGTGCAATAGCATGAGCACTTTCAGGTGCTGGAATAATACCTTCCGTTTGTGCAAATAATACTGCTGCTGCAAATACATCTTTCTGACCTATAGCTTTTGCTTCAACAATACCCTCTTTTATAAGTAATGATAACTCTGCGTTACCGCCATGATATCTAAGTCCACCTGCATGAATTGATGATGGAGTAAAACCGTTACCTAATGTATACATAGGTATTAAAGGTGTCATATTACTTGCATCGCCAAAATCATAAGCGTATACACCTTTTGTAAATTTCGGACACGCTTTAGGTTCAACTGATACTATTCTTAATGCGTCTTTACCTTTTGTTAATTTATCATGTACAAATGGGAACGCCATACCAGAAAGACTACTACCACCACCTATACACCCAACAACAATATCTGGGTACTCATTAATAATATCAAACTGTTTCTTAGCCTCTTGTCCAACTATCGTTTGATGAAGCACAACATGTGATAGAACACTACCTAACGCATATCTTGAATGATCATCTTGTAACGCATCATCAATAGCTTCACTTATTGCCATCGCTAACGATCCTGACGTGTTAGGAGTTTTAGCAAGTATCGCTCTACCTGCTGATGTGTGTTCACTTGGAGATGGATATACTGTTGCACCATACGTTTCCATTAACATCTTTCTGTACGGTTTCTGATTGTAACTAACTTTAACCATATACACAACGCACTCTAAATCAAAAACTTTACAAGCCATTGATAAAGCACTACCCCACTGTCCTGCACCTGTTTCTGTTACAAGACGTTTCATACCTATAGATTTGTTATAATATGCCTGTGCGATAGCTGAGTTACTTTTATGACTACCAGATGGAGATACACCCTCATATTTAAAATATAATTTAGATTTTAAACCCAATTTTTCTTCTAAGAAATTCGCTCTAATTAAAGGGCTTGGTCTATACATTGTGTATAGTTTTTTAACTTCTTCAGGGATCTCAATATATCTCTCTGTTGATAGCTCTTGTTCGATAAGAGGTTTTGCAAATATACGCTCTAACATCTCAACTGCTGGTGGCTGTAAAGTATCAGCCATTATCATCGGTGGTAACTGTTTTGGTAGATCAGCTTTCATATTATACCAAGAATTAGGAATCTCTTGCTCTGTTAAATATATTTTCTTCTCTCTCATATTCTCCGCCTCCTTTTCTTGATAATAATATCATTTTTCTAATTAAATTATTTTACCTGCAAAAATACAGGTAATCTTTAAGGCTAATGTAATATCTATATTATGTCAAGTGTTAAATATATTATTTAAGTTATATAGTTACTGTAATTGACATGGCTACAAACACAATATACACTTAATAATTATATAACCTGTTTTGTGGTTTTACCATACGATTATCTCGTTATAATTATTACATGTTTTATAAAGTTTATGATTTCATGGAGTTGATATGATTATCAGAAAAATGGCTACCCTCTTGATTACAATTTTAGTTTTATCGTTATCTATCTCTTGTGCTAGTAAAGAAGTTATCGCTGTTCAAAATGCTGATAGTATATTAAGTGGATTGATAGAACCTGATAACAATACTATAGCTGTCAATCTGACAAACAAAGAGATAGTCAGCAATATATTAGAACGTGTGAAATGGAGAGAAAAAACCGAAGACAATGGAACAAAATATATCTATGCAACAGGGAAATTTATAGATATCGAACAAGCTAAAAAAAACGCATATTTAACTCAACTGTTTTTTATGGTGATCTTCTCTGAAAAAGGAATTGACTGGGGACAAGCAGATCCGATAATGTATGTAAAATATATGATCGGTATAAAAAAAGCTACTGATGATCTTTTTCTACTAGGCGATACTAGCAGAGGAACATTTATGTTTAATGAAAGTGGAGAGATTGTAGAACCTAAAGATAAATCACTCTTCTTCAATTTTTACGTTTTTATAGGATATAGCATCGCTCTAACGGGTATTGATAAAGCGTTAGATCTTCCGATAATAGATAATTTCTAAATTTTTATTTAGATAATATTAAGACTCACTCCCTAAATTTAATTCCATATTTTCACAGGATGTACTATCCGTCTAACTGGGATCAATAAAGTCCTATGTATTCCACCTATAAATAAGTTTTAATATAGTGATAATATTACTATAAACTTTAAACAACTTAATTATTTGCCGTAAACTAAAAATTGAGGTAACAAAATTTTCGTGATAACCTTTAAGTGTAATTAATATACTTTGGAGTTATATACATGAAAAAAATAATCACTAACATCTTAATCGTAACTGTACTTTTATTCTCTGTCGCTTGTACTAGTCAAGAAGTTCTAAACGTGCAAAAAGCTTTAACTATTCCTGAAGAAAAACTAAACTCACTTAAAATGATAACTGACAATATGAGTGAAGTTGTTCATGTCACAAACGAAACTGTGATTAATAAAATTATTAAAAATAGTAAGTGGGAAGTAGTTACGATTGATAACAGCACTAAATATGTGCAAGTTACTGGAAAATATATTGATGTGAAACAAGCTGAAAAATACGCTTACCTACCTCCTATATATATAATGAAACTTGCTGAAAAAGTTAATGGTATGGATAACAAATCTACTTCAGATAATATAACTGATATCGACAACAACCAACTTATCCAAATTAAAGAAACAATAGCTATCTATCTTACGTTTGCGAATACTGATAAAGCTGTGTTTATGTTTACTATGGACGGAAAATTGATAGAATTAAAAGATCAATCAACTATATTTAATTCATTAGTTTTTGGTGGATATGTTATTGATCTTTCTGGTATAGGTAAAACATTAAACCTGATTACAGTCGATAAATTATAATATCAAAATATAAGTAAATTCCAAATAGTAGTATCGTAAATAAAAGTGCTACTATTTATTATTTAACTTTTTGTAAATTATGTGTAGACATCAGTATTATATTCAAATAAGATAAGATATATCATAATATAATAATTATATATTATCTTAATATCTTATATTTATAAATGGAGGAAGTACTATGTCTAACATTCGTAACATTGGAATTATTACAGCTGGTGGTGATTGTGGAGGGCTTAACGGAATCGTTAGTGCTGCTGGACAATATGCAGAAAAAAATGGTATCGCAGCATATATTATTCCTAACGGTTATTCTGGTTTATATAATCTTGTTGATATCGAAAAATTAACAAGACTCACAACAGAAAGAATTGAGGAAATAAATTGTACAAGAGCTGGTAGTGAAGCTGGTCACTCAAGAGTGAAAATCTCGAAAATTAAAGATACTGATAAGTATAGTAGAATTGCCGAAGGATTAAAAAAGTTTAATATCGACGGACTTGTGATAGCTGGTGGTGATGATACTGGATCTGTTGTTGTTGATCTATATAAACACGGATTTCCTGTTGTGCATGCACCTAAAACTATGGATCTTGATCTTCAAACATATTCGGTTGGTGGAGACTCAACGATTAACCGTATCGCTAGACTTTCTGAAGATCTTAAAACAACTGGAAGAACTCATAACAGAATTATTGTCATGGAAGTTTTTGGAAGATACGCTGGACATACTGCTTTTAGAGGTGGTCTCGCATCTGATGCTGACTGCATACTTATACCTGAAATAGCCGTTGATTTTGACATCGTTTATAGACATATTAAAGACACTCTTTTTAGACGTATCTTATCTAGTGATGTTTATAAAGGAACGTATACAATGGTTATCGCTGAAGGTATTACTGATCAAGAAGGTAACCTTTACTCTGAAGGAAATAAAGTTGATGCGTTCGGGCATGTTAAATTATCAGGTGCTGCGAAACATACAAAAGCAATGATTGAAGAGAGAATGAAAGATGATCCTGAAGTAAAAGAATTTATGAAAAAAACACACATGTATATTGAAGGTATATTTGAAACTCCTGAAGTTAGAGATATTAATCCTAGTCATATTGTAAGATGTGGTGAGTCATCAGCTCTTGATGTTAATTTTGGAAAAGAAGCTGGAATTGGTGCAGTAGCATTGCTTATGAGAGGCATATATGGAGTGACTTTTGCGAACCTAACTTATGATGGACAAATTCAATATATGTTAACTGAAGAAGCAATTAAGCAACGCAATGTAAACCTATGTCAAGTTGCATATCATGAAAATCTAGGGATATGTTTTGGTAGAAAACCTGTTAAATATGATCCTGTTGTAAAAGAGATAACTTCGTTCAACGATAGAATGTTTTAAATTATAAAAACTTAATTTTAATATTATAAATAAAGCTACAGAGATAAAATCTGTAGCTTTTTATTATTATCAAATATTTCGTAATTAAAGTTATTGATAGTGATGTAACAAGTGATGATTTCGCAATATGATATATCTATAGGTTTACTTAATATACAAATAATGAATTTAGATTTCATACAAGATGGTGGGGATTAGTTATTTTAGAATTGCGAATAATAAACTGGTGATAATTGTTAGGCTGCAAATTGCAAGTAAATATTATTGATAGTTT
>CAMQYB010000135.1 GCA_947039055.1 uncultured Deferribacteraceae bacterium | reverse complement strand
AGTAACTAACTAATCGTAACAACTACGTTCAACTAACTATCTTTAATTGATTAACTAATCATAACAACCTAAGCATGTATACAACTAACAAGCGAACTAGTTACAATAATTAAGTAAATTACTCTATCGCTTCTACAACTATCCTTTCACAAATGGATTATGAACTTTTTCATGTTTTATAGATGATTTTTGTCCATGTCCTGGGCAAACTATTACGTTCTCATCTAATGTATATAACTTCTCTTTGATAGATTTTATAATCGACGGATGATCTGATTGTTCTAAATCTGTTCTACCTATAGACTCATGAAATAATGTGTCACCCGATATAAGAATTTTATCGTCATTCTCACCTATTAGAAACGAAACACAACCCATCGTATGACCTGGTGTATGGATTACCGTTATATCTTTGCCGTTAAAATCAAACTTATCGCCATCATTTAAATATCCATCAACCGTAGGCTCAATATCATATTTCCAACCATACATTTTTGATATACCTTTTGCGTCTGCAATTAACGGTTCATCGTTCTTATGAATATAAAATTTGCAACCGTACTTCTTTTGAACTTCGCCTACTGCTCCGATATGATCGAAATGTCCATGTGTGTTTAAAATTGAATGAACTGATAGATCATACAACTCTAAAAATGCGTCTATCTTATCGAAGTCGCCACCTGGATCAAATAAAACTGCTTCTTTACCATTATGGTAAATATATGTGTTCTCCATAAGTGGAGTAACTGGAACAAAATCTAATTTAAACATAAAATCTCCTTATTACCTTAATCATCTTTATTACTTGAATTATCTTTATTACTTGAATTACTTTAATTATCTTTATTACATTGATTACTTCTAAAATCTATCTTAATAACTTTAAAACATTTACTTTTAATGAATACAGGCATCCAAAATAGAATATTATAGAAAATAATATGATAAGTAAAACATTTAATTCAATATGTTTTAATACCATTATCAATCCTATAAGAAGAAGATTTGACAAAATAACCTTTATTAACAATACTTTATACTTACTTATATCAAGTGAATAATCTTTAATAAATATATATAAAAACATTGCATTGAAAAATGCTGAAATTGAAGAAGCTAACGCTATTCCTGCATGAGCTAAATAATTCATCAATATAAGGTTTAATATAACATTTAATACAAAACCGATAAAAGCTGCTTTAACTGGTGTTTTCGTATCCTTTTTAGAGTGAAACACTTTTGTGAATAAATTTATAAATGAGAAAAATATCAATCCAACACTATACATTCGTAACGCTGATGCTGTATTGATAAGATCTAACTCGGTAAAATTATTACGATAAAATATCAACTTTATTATATCTGTTGATAACATATACAGTCCGATCGTTGCAGGAATAATCGCTATAAACAATGTTAATACAGATTTATCAATCAATGATACCCTCTTATCAACATCGTTATTAATATACGCCTTAGATAGCTCGGTTAATGATACTGTTCCAACAGCAACTGCCAATACACCTAACGGAAACTGGAAAACCCTATTAGAGTAGAATAACCAAGATATTGAACCTACTGCTAGATATGATGCAAGCACTCTGCCTATTAAAAAGTTAAGCTGTGATATTGATACGCCTGCAATAGATGGCACAATTAATAGATATGTTTGTTTAATAGCTTTATCAATTTTATTAAAAAAGATCGGTTTATATCCGTATATTAATGATACTGAAAATATTAGTAACGCTTGTAAGAAACCACCTAGTATTGTTCCATAAGCTAGATAATATATATTTCCACTATCTTTATATCCTAGCCATGCACCTAAAATCATAGCTATATTAAATAACGCTGATGAAACGTACGGCACAAAATATGAGTTATTAAAGTTTAAGAAACCTGATAGTAAACCAGAGAAACTAATTAATAGTAGAAATGGCATAACTATTCTTAATAAGTTTGCACCCTCTTTTAGAATTTCTTTATTCTCTACAAAACCTGGTACAAATAAAATTATTACATAGTCTGCTAGAAAGATAATTATCAATGTGATTACCGATATGATAAATGTTTGAACAACGATAAGTTGTGTAAGATATGCGTTCTGCATTTTGTGTCCACCGATCTTAAACTTCTCAGTTAGAAACGGCATGAACGCTGATGAGATCGCTCCTTCAACAAAAAACTGTCTAAATAAATTCGGAATTGCAAACGCAACGAAAAAAATATCCGTTAATGCTGTTGCTCCAAAATAAGCAGCGATACTTATATCTCGTATTAATCCGAATATTCTACTTATTAATATACCTATACTTGAAAGTAAAACTTTACCGATATAACTACTCAATTAAGAAAACCCCCTAGAAGTTCACAACGTGTTTATACATCGTAAAAATAGCTTTGACAACATATGTTTATTAGGTTAAGGTATAAAAAATCATATAGCAAGACAATAGTTTATTTATTGAAAATTACTTAATGAAAAGTAACAATGGAGACCTTATAATGATTACTAAATCTGAGCTTATTGAAACAATAGCAGAACGATATCCTGATATGACAAAAAAACAGATCGAATATATAATAAATGCCATATTTCTCACGATTAAAGATTCTCTAAACGAAGGCAATACTGTTGAAATTCGTGGCTTCGGTTCTTTCAAAGTTAGAGAGAAAGATGCTAAATCTGGAAGAAATCCTAAAACTGGTACTCGTGTGCTTGTACCTGAGAAAAAAGTGCCTGCTTTTAAACCTGGAAAAGAGATCAAAGAAGCACTGCTTGCAATCGAAGTTAAAGATAAATAAGATAGTTTAAGTTAAATAACTATATCTAGTTTATGTTTTACCAACTAAAGGTTAATATATGATTAATCTTATAAAATGTTATGTGCTAAAAATCAATATAATAAAACTTATATATTAATACATAACATACTTATTAACCATCTTACAGTTGCACATTAATATAGTAAACACCTATATTAACACTAACATACTTATTAACTATCTTACAGTTGCACATTAATATAGTAAATCTCAACATATATAAAGACTAAAACAACCAAAACAAATAATCAACTGTTTGCCAAAAATCTTTAACCGATACCAATATAGCTATCCTCGCCATTTAAAATAACTGTAATTCTATCCTCTATCACGCTATCATCGACTCCTGTCTCAATATACTTTTTAGCATCTATATTTGCATCTCTCAACATAATCACATCTTCAACGATATTCGCATATTTAAGCTCTACTCCACCTGATTGCTTTGTGCCGAACAGATCGCCTTGTCCTCTAAGTTTTAAATCTATCTCTGCTAACTTAAACCCATCATTATATTGTACCATCGCCTTAATTCTCTCTCTACCAACAGGCGTTATATCTTTTGATGTAATCAAATAACAATATGATTGAAGGTCTGATCTACCCACTCTACCCCTTAACTGATGCAGTTGAGATAATCCAAATCTTTCTGCTTGCTCGATAACCATAGCTGTTGCATGTGGAATATCAACACCCACTTCGACAACCGTTGTTGACACTAACACATTTATAACTCCATTTCTAAAATCATCTAAAAGAGAACGCTTTTCATCTGACTTTAATCTACCATGCAGAAGTCCAACTTTTTTATCTTTATAATATTTTGATATATACTCATAACTTTGTGTGGCCGCTTTTAGATCAATTTTCTCACTCTCATCTATCAACGGATATACAAAAAATGCACCCTCATTCTTATCTAACAATAACTTAACTTTATCTAATACTTTATTAAGTTCGCTCTCTCTATAATGCTCCGTAATAGGTGGAATTCTGCCAGGTGGCATCTCGTCAATAATAGATATATCAAGATCGCTATACAGCGTCATAGCTAATGTTCTTGGGATTGGCGTTGCAGTCATCAGAACAATATCTGGCACAGGACTTCCTTTTTCAATTAACTTCTTACGTTGATCAACTCCAAATCTATGTTGCTCATCCACAACTACTAAACCTAGCTTATTAAATACGATATCACTTTCTAAAAGTGCGTGCGTACCGATCAATATATCAATCTCATTATTCGCTAATTTCTGCTTTATACTATCTTTAACTTTTTTAGTTTTTGAACCTGTTATAAGCTCAACTTTCATCATATCGTTACCGAAAACTTTCACAAAATTATTGTAATGCTGTTCAGCTAAAACTTCTGTTGGTGCAATAATAGTTGATTGATAACCGTTCATCACCGATATCGCTGCCGATATAAATGCAACGATAGTCTTACCTGATCCAACATCACCTTGAATTAATCTATTCGTCTGTCGTATATTATGCATATCATTAAAAATCTCAACAAGCACCCTGCGTTGGGCTGATGTTAATTTGAACGGCATAATCTCTTTAATTCTATTTAGATACTCTTTAGATATATCAAACGAAATACCCTCTAACTCTTTATAATTTTTTCTCTTTCTTGCTAATAATAAATTTAGATAAAACAGCTCTTCATATATTAACCTCTGATATGACGGATGCTTTCTACTCATTATAAGTTTACTATTTTCAGAGGTTTTTGGAGTATGGATTGATTGTAATGAATTCTGAATTGACGGAAGATTATATTTATCTAATAGATAGTTAGGCAATGTTTCTTTAACTTCTTTAAGTCCTAAAGATAACGCTTCTTTAACTGCTTTACGGACTGTAGATTGATATAATGGTGCTGGCAAATGATATATAGCTCGTACAGTATTGATATCACTATTTGGTATAATTTCAGGATGAAAGATAGATAAAACACCTTTGTTCGATGATATATTACCATATAAATTATACTTCATACCCTCTTTAAAAAGCGGTAATGGATAGCTAAATGTATAGCTTAGATATAACGCTGCGATAAAACCATCATCACTTCTAAAAAGAAGTCTTAGAACTTTTTTACCGTTTTTAGCATTGATAAAAGTGTGGCTTTCATAAATACCAGATAAGACGCCGTTATCAAGTTCAAAACTTTGAGATAATACTTCGTATCTGTATGGCAGAAAATATATCATATCATAGATATTATGTACATTATATTTACTTAAAGAGGTTGCTGCTTTCTCACCGATCCCTTTAAGAGTTTCAACAGATCTTTTTAATATCTCTGTACTATTCGACGAGGGCTTCAATTTCTAAGATCTCGCTTTGTGAAAATAGATTAAGCACATCGACTATAACTATCATCTCAGCACCCACTCTAGCGATACCTTCAAGATGATTTTCTACATGGCTTTTAACACAAGGAGTTGCATCAATATCATTAGTGTTAATGCTTAAAACTTCTGAAACGGAGTCAACCACAAATCCTATACGACGCTCATTGATCGATGATATAATAACTCTTGTGTCGTCATCATCAATAAGTAGTGGCATATTCAGTTTTTTACGGAGTGATACAATAGGAATAACTTTTTCACGAAGATTAACAATCCCTAAAACATAATCAGGCGATCTTGGTATAGGAGTGATATTGATCGTTCTAATAATCTCTTCTATCACCATAATATCTACAGCGAAAGCTTCCCCAGCTAACTTAAATCCAACATATTTCTTTAAATCTGACATATATACTCCAAAAAATTTAATAGCCCTTTTATAAAAGACACCATAAATTTAGATATAGTGATAAAAATCTACTATTAAAATATAGTATAAAAATATATAATTGACAATAGAAATGATAATATTATCTATTTAACTATAATAATTTTTAGTAAACAAGATATGAACAATGATACTTATTTCATACAATAACTATATTATCAAAACTTACTAACTTATAATATCGGCTAATTTAGAGAAATATATTAAAAAGTATTACACATCTTTATGTTTGTTAGTAGCGATCCGTAATGGTTCTTTGAGTACAGAGATTAATTTC
>CAMQYB010000134.1 GCA_947039055.1 uncultured Deferribacteraceae bacterium | reverse complement strand
CCGAACAAGATCGTAATCGTAAGTTAAGTAACGATATTAATAACGGTGGAGAGAAGCAAGTAATAAATTCTCCCCTTAGATCAACAACAACAGAACTCTCATCATACCCAAGTTGGGTTCAAAACCCAAATGTTAATGGTTATTTTGCAACAGCTGTTGGTAGTTCAAAACATAATCATGAAAAAGGGTTGTCATATCAGAAACGCATGGCAAGAATTCAAGCTAATGCGGAACTGTCTAAAATTATTTCTGTACAAATTGATAATGAACTTGAAAGAACTTCTGTACATTCAGATGGTACTCAAATAAAATATGATATCAATCAGAAATCTCGACATAGAAGTAGTTCTAAATTAGAGAATGTAGAACAGTTAGATGATTGGCTAGATCCAGTGACTAATGATTACTACATTTTATTAGGCATAAAAGTTAAACCTATTTTAGATTAATTAACATCTAATAGGTGTTCGAAAATAGATAGAATAGTTAGATAATATAATATAATTAAGAGGTATAGATTTGTTAATAGGAGCACATCAATCGGCATCAGGTGGTGTCGACAATATTTTTAAAGGGGCTAGTACAGATGAGTGCGAGTCTATTCAGTTATTTGTTAAATCACCAACTAGATGGAGTGGTAAAGAATTAACTGATAAAGAGGTAGAAAGTTTCTTGAGTAAATCGGCTGTGTTCGGCAAAAATGCTATTGTAACACACTCATCATATCTTATAAATTTAGCTTCGGTAGATGCTGAAGTTAGAGGTAAATCGGACATATCTTTACAAGAGGAAATGTTGAAAAGTAATAAGTTAGAGATACCTTATTTCGTTATGCATCCAGGTTCAAAAGGTACGGGTGATCTTGATACGGCACTAGGTATGATCGCTCAAGGCATTGACAAGGTGTATGATAATAATGATATCAAAACGATGATGTTACTTGAAAATACAGCTGGTGCAGGAAATCTTACAGGTGGCGAATTAGATCACCTAGTACAGATAATTGATAAAGCAAAACATAAAGATAAGATCGGTGTATGTATAGACACTTGTCATGCGTACGTTTACGGTTATGATATAAAAAATGATTACGATAAGTTTGTAGATAAGTTACATTCATATTTTGGTGATAAGTTAAAAGTGTTTCATCTAAATGATGCGAAGAAAGAGCTTGGAACTAAGCTTGATCGTCACGAGTTTTTAGGCGAAGGTTTTATAGGTATCGAACCATTTAAAAGTTTGGTGAACGACATAAGATTTAAAGATACTTTAGGTATACTTGAGACACCAGTAAAAGATAAACAAACTTATCTTGAAGAAGTTCGGTTACTCAAAAGTTTTAGAAAATAAATTATATAATTGAAGGGAATATATGTCTGATAATAATGAATTAAAATATTCTAGTGAAGTTGAAGTATTACGAAGTATTATACCGAACATAGAAGAGATAAAAGAAACTCATATATCTTATGCGATACTCACAGATGAATATGTTTACAAGGTAAAGAAAGCTGTTGATTTCGGTTTTTTAAATTATAAAACATTGAAAAGCAGAAGGTTGTATTCTATTTTAGAGCAAGAGCTGAATGATAGATTTTCTAAAGATGTGTATGTTGGAGTATTTAAATTAGTTGAAACAGAGAATAAAGTTTACGCTTTAGTACCATATACATCATCGCTTTCACCAATTGAGTATGTGCTGAAGATGAGAAGAATTAAAGACGATGCTTTTTTAATGTCTAAATTAGATAGTAAAAAATTGAGCTTAGATGAGATTGAAAAAGTAGGAAGTGAAGTTGCTAAATTGCTTCAAAATCTTGAACCTGCTCCATTTGAAACAGTTGATGGATTTGTGTCAAACTTTGATACAGTCGCATATAACGCTCGTGAAAATTTTGAACAAACAGAGAAATATGTAGGCTCATTAATCGATAAAGAGTATTATGATTTTATCAAGAAAGAGAGCAGATTATTTTTAGATAATCATAAAGATTTATTTAATGAACGCTACTTAAATGGTTTTGTAAAAAATGGTCATGGTGATCTTAGACTTGATCATATATATTTTAATAATGATGGTACAATCGGATTAATTGATTGTATAGAGTTTAATAAAAGATTTAGATTTAATGATATTATATCTGAATTAGCATTTCTATCTATGGAGCTTGATTTATCAAAAAACATCCCTACATCTGATGCATTTACTAAAGGTTTCTTACGTGAAGTAAGTGACAGTAACTCTTTGATACTACTAAACTATTACAAGTCATATCTTGCGTATGTAAGGGTTAAAATTGCAGCGTTCACATTAGAGTCACTTGATCCAGAATCGAGTGTATATAAAGATAAAGTTGTTGAGCTTAAAAGATTAGTGAAGCTTTCTGCATATTATATTATGATCGCAAACAAACCAACTACGTTGTTATTTTTTGGTTTAATGGCAACTGGTAAATCTAAGAATGCGACATTATTTTCTGATGCTTTTCCTGTTGTTAAGATCAGTTCAGATAATGTTCGTAAAGCTATAAACAATGTTAATTTAACCGATAAAGTTTATGTTGATTTTGATGCAGATATATATTCTAAAGAGGTTTCTTATAAACTTTATGAAGAGATTGCTAAGATGGTTAATGTTAATTTATCAATCGGTAGATCGTCGATTATTGATGCTTCTTTTATTGATAGCAAATATTATGATATTGTTAAATCAAATATAAAAACAAATTTATTTAATATTAAATTTACGTCAACAGAAGAGGTTATATCTATTAGGCTTAAGTCAAGACTTACGAGAACAACGGTAACAGATGGTCGTCCTCAAATATATGAAGAGCAGAAACAGAAGGCTTGCTTTCCTAAAGAAGATTTGATTATTGATACAACTGGTAAAATGAATAAAAACACAAAGAAGATTTTTTCTGCAATGATCGTTAAAAAATGAAATCTAATTATAGTGTAAGACAGTTAAATAGTTCGTTCTCAGATCCAGTATTTTTTATACGTAATGTATATATGAAAAAAGCTGTGATGTTTGATCTAGGTAAATTAGGGAAGATCGGCAATCACGAACTTCACGATATATCTTGTGTATTTGTTTCACATACTCACATGGATCACTTCTCTGGTTTCGATCGTTTATTGAGATCGGTATTAATTACTGATATGAAGATACGAATTTATGGACCTAAAAATATCATCAAAAATGTTGAGGGTAAACTTAATAGTTACACTTGGAATTTAGTTGATGGATACGGGTTAGAGATAGAAGTTATCGAGCTTGATAATACCGATAAAAAGAAATCAGTATTTAAGGCGAAGAGTGGATTTGATAGAGAAGATTTAGAGTATGCGGATACAGATTTAGAAATGGATGATGGTTTTAAAATTAAGTATGAGATTTTCGATCATGGGATACCGTCAATAGGTTATCGTCTTGTTGAGCCTAGGATCATAAATATACAGAAAGAGAAACTTGTTGAACTTGGTTTCAAAGAAGGTATATGGCTAAAAGAGTTAAAGAACAAAATTCTAAATAATGAAGATGGTTCTATCACTGTCAATACTGTTGACGGCGAAAAAGTTATGGATATTAATGAGTTGGCAAAAGAGATATGTGTTGATAAACAGCAAGAAGATATAACATATATTACAGATATTGCACCACATGATGACAATATTGAAAAGGCTATTCAACTTGCTGATAGGTCGTACCTTTTAATCATTGAGTCAGTATTTATGGATGTTGATTTTTGCCATGCATCAGAAAAGAATCATTTGACTATAACGATTGCTAAGGATATATTTAATAGATCTAAGTCAGCGTTTATAAGGTTTATTCATTTTGCTCCTAGATATGAAAAAGAGAAAGAGACTTTTTTTGAAGAATTATATAACAAGGTAAAGAATAAGATATTTATAACTGACTAGATTTTTGTTAAAAAATATTATTTATGGTGATCTATGATTGATACTTTTACTAAAGAAGGCGACTATTCATCGCATGATTATTTTATGATGGATAGAGGCATTGCGATAAAGAACGGCGTAACAGATCCAAAAAAACAACCTTACTTTAAGGATATGAAATCTAAAATAGGTGTTCTACTTATTCATGGCTATACGGCAACACCTGAGAATTATATTCCATTGTGCAAAGCAATTGAAGAGAAGGGATATACGGTATATGCATCGCTTGTTGCAGGACATGGGCTTGATGAAAACTATTTAAATACGGCAAGTTATGTTGATTGGTACAACTCTATTAAGTACGGTTATTTAGCGATATCTGAGGCGTGTGAGAAAGTTATTGTGATCGGCGAATCAGCAGGTGCACTTCTTACGTTGCTTGTTGCAAATTATAATAGAGTTGATAAAGTTATGCTTTTCTCTCCTGCTTTTAGAACGAAGAATAAATACTTTCCATTTCTAAAATACCTACATTTTTTAAATTTAAAAATCCATGTACAGTCTGAACATAAATATAAACATGAGCATGAAGTGCGTTGTACAACATTTAGATCTTTAAATCAGTTAAGATTAATTCAAGAGGTTGTTCAGAACCTAGATATAAATTATAGTTACGATTTGATCTGTGTTGTAGGTGATGAAGATGTGATGGTATCGGTGAAAGCTGTGGATGAATATTTTAATAAACATTTTTCTAAAGAGTGTGGAGATCATAAATATTCGTTGCTACATCTTGCTAATGATATTTATGAGATAGATCATGTGATAATTGAGCGTGATCACAGTAAGACAATTCAAGAAGTAGTGGCTATGATATAATTGTGATTGTCGTAAGGTAATTAAGTAGATAGTCGGTGTGATAGAATAGATGGAGTTTTAAAATGATATCAAAAATAATAGGTATTATAGGCACAGGGAATATGGGTGGTGCGATCATTGATGGTGTGATGAGTAAGGGTATAATTTCACCAGAAAACCTTCTGTTGACTAATCGTGATATTGATAAAGCTAATCGTTTTTACGATAAATATAAAACTCCTGTGATGGGAGCAGAAGAGGTTATAGAGCGATCGGATATTATTTTAATAGCAGTCAAACCTAAAGATATTGATAGTTTAATACCGATACTTGCGAAGTATAATAACAAGGTGATAATCTCAGTGCTTGCAGGAATAACGATAGATTATTTTAGAAATAATTTAGATGCGGGTATAGAGGTTGCGAGAGTTATGCCAAATATTCCATCTACGATATCTAAAGGAGTTGTGTCGATATCTTACTCTGAAAATACAAGTGATGAGAGTAGGGAAGTGATAGATACTATTTTTAGATCTATAGGTGAAGTGTATAATGTTGAAGAGCGAATGATAAATATATCAACAGGGTTGTCTGGATCATCACCAGCGTATATGTTTTTAATAATTGATGCTATTGCAAAAGTTGGAATTGATTACGGTATGGATAGATCAACGGCTTTGAATATGGTTATGGATACGATGATTGGATCGGCTATGTTTATGCGAGATAATTTAGAGATAGAAGCAGATACACTTGTCAGTAAGGTTACGTCTCCTGGTGGCACAACGATAGAGGGATTAAGAGTTTTAGATGAGAAGAATGTGTTAGCAGGCATATCTAGTGCAATTAAAACGGTTATAGAAAAAAGTTTCTCAATGGAGAGAAAAGATTAGTTTTATAAAGTTGAATTGTTGTAACAAAGTATAGTTGTTAATTAGTTGAGTTGCAAAAACACGCTGTATGGATATAACTAGATTAGTAACGACAACAATGTGTACAATTGCAACTTGCCGAACAATTGGAATGAACCAAGTAATTGCACGAAGCTTGAATGATTGCAACAAGCTGAGCGATTGCAATGAGTTAAACAGTTGCAACAAACCCAAAGCTTATTACACTTGCTAAACAACCATACCAGTTGAATGATCGCAATGAGTTAAACAGTTGTAACAAACCCAAAGCTTATTACACTTGCTAAAC
>CAMQYB010000133.1 GCA_947039055.1 uncultured Deferribacteraceae bacterium | reverse complement strand
GTTTTAACATCAAAAGATAAGTTAAATGTTATACAAGGAGATGCAGGGGTTGGTAAAACTTATGCAGTGAATAAACTGCGTGAAATCTTAGAGGTTGAAGCTCCTGAAACTAAAATAGTAGGATTAGGTTTTACAGGTAAAGCAGCAGAAGAGTTATCATCTGCAGCGAATATTGATACATCAACAATCGCATCGTTTCTGCTATCTAAAAAAGAGATAACTAACTCTATAATATTAGTTGATGAAGCGAGTATGGTATCAAGTAGAGATATGTTAAGTCTGATGGAAAAGGCAGGCGACAATAGAATTGTATTAGTAGGAGATGGAAAGCAGTTACAAGCGATAGGTGCTGGTAAAATGTTCAAAGAGTTACAATCAGCAGGAGTAGTTTCAACCATAAAAATGGAAGAGGTTTTAAGACAGAAAACAGATATAACAAAAGAGCTAGTTAAACATATTAAATCGTTTCAAGATAATAAAGATAAAGATAAAGATGGATTAGATAAAGCATTAGAACTTCTAGAAGAATCTAAAAACATTATTGAGATAAAAAATAATGATAAAACTATTGAAAACGCTGTTCAAGAATATTTAAAAGAAGATGATACTTTATTATTAACACAGAGCATAAAAGATAAGAACGCTTTAAACGAATTGATACGAGTTAGATATCTATCAAAAGAAGATTTAGATAGATCAAAAATGTTGACAATAAAAGAGAGTATAACAGGCAATGCGTTTCTTTCTACTACTTATAAATTAGGAGATAAAATCTTAGTTGATAAAGATGATGGAGAGATTGTAAGTATCGATAATGATCGTAATAAATTTACTATTAAAGTTGGAGATAAAGAGAGGGAGGTTAATCCATTAAATGATAATGTTGTTGGATACCGTGAATGTGAAAAAGAGTTTACTAAAGGTGATAAAATTCTGTTCACAAGGAATGATAAAAAGATTGGAGTACAGAACGGCTTATCAGGAGTTATAGAAAAGATTATAGATGAGAATATCTATATCAAAACAAAGAACGATAAAGATATAGTTTTTAATCTAAAGAACTATTCATATATCGATCATGCGTACGCTCAAACGATCCATAAATCACAAGGAGCAACGAGTAAAAAAGCAATTCTATTACATAGCAAAGATGACTATATATCAACAGAAGCATTATACGTTGCAGCAACTAGAGCAACTGATGAATTCAAAATTCTAACATCTAACAAAGAGAAACTACTAGATACATCTAAACGTGCACAAGTTAAAAGTTCTACTAGAGAGTTTGACACAGAAGCAGATAGTATCATAAAAGAACATTCTAAAGTTGCTCCAAATATAATTAATCAAAAGTGATTTCTCCTTATAAACAAACAAGTTGTTACACCCCTAGTAGTAATATATATACGGAGGTGCTGGTTTATGAGTACAGATATTATATGTCCTGATTGTGGAGAAGTATTAACCTTTCAAGAGGGTTGCCTGTTTTGTGTTTATTGTGGTTTTTCAAATTGCGATTATAGTCCACTTGAGCATATGCATAAAAGTTCATATCGATTAAAAATTTTATATCATTTAAGGCTATAACATCTTTCCTCTTTTTTACTGGACACTCCACGCAACAAGTTTGCAAGAAAAACGAATGAAATAAGAGAAAGAGCGTGAGCAGATAAGAGTACAGAAAAAGATAATCACTTGATAGACAACGAATTAATTTAATAAGTCAGCGTGCTACATATTTTTTATAAAAATGTCACACTGTACTACAAAAAAACGGAGACAAAAACGATGAATAAAAGTGATAACAAAATCAACTTTAAAGTAGATCTAATAACATACTCAAAGATAGAAAGTTACTGCAAAGTAAAAGGTGTATCTATCTCTGATTTTATGCGTTTAGCAGTCAGTAATCATTTTGATGATAATCGTCTACTTAAAGAACAAGCCGATAAACTTGATGATTATAATAAACTCACAGAAGTGATATTTCAGGTAAACTCTAATGCGTTTGAAACGCTAGAAAAGAGTAAAGAGTATTTTAAGAAACTGTTACAAACTATCATTCTACTTAATCCAAAATTAGAGGATGAGATAATCGCTATATGGCGTAAAGAGGATACCTCTCATGAGTAACAACAGTATTAAAAATAGAGGGTTCATCGGCTTTGAAACTTTCTACAACAACATGAGAATGATATTCAAAATGCAGAGTAAGATCATCTTAGTTTTAATCGTATTACAACTAGTAATATGTATCGCATTGTTCATTATTATGCACAGCAAAACAGAGCTATCAATTATGATAAGTTATATTAAAAGTTACTTCGTTTTCAATAAAGATAACATAACTAAAATCTTAATTGATAATCAGTTTTATGAGATCACATACAGTCAACTTAGAGATACATATACATCTAGGATTGTTGATTGGTTAAAGGCGTTCACTCCTATCACAATGTATACATTTGCGATTTTTATATTATTCATACCGATCAATATATTCTTCTATAAAAGGAGCGAGTGGCTTGGTAAAAGTAAACATATTAAAGGATCAAAACTTATCACATCAAAAGAATTAAACAGTGCTATTAAGATAAAAAAGAAAGATATCTTTCTACCATTTGGAGAGGTGTTCATGCCTACTGAATCAGAGGTTAAACATACGTTAATAATCGGTAGACCTGGTGTTGGTAAAACTGTATGTATGAGTCATATTTTAGAGAAGATAATCGAACGAGGCGACAGATGTATTATCCACGATTTCAAAGGCGACTATCTGCAAAAGTTCTATAGACCAGGTATCGATATAATCTTTAATCCACTTGATGAGAGAAGTTGTTACTGGAACTTTTTTAGTGAGATAGAATCGCCAATTGATGTTGATGCAATAGGCTATGCGTTAATTCCTGATGCTAAAGGTGCAGGTATGGATCCGTTCTGGAACAATGCAGCACGAGATGTTTTTACTGGTATCGTAAACTACTGTGTTAGAGAGGGTAAAACTAGTTATGAAGAGTTATATAATATCGTAACTGCTCCATCAACTGTGATAGCTGATATCTTATCATCAACTGAAGGATCAGAGGCTGGTGCTACAACTATTGCTGATCCTGAAAGTAAACAAACTGGATCAATAATGTCTGTTCTAACGCAGTACACAAAGATATTTAATTATACTAAAGATGATACAAGTAGTGATAAAAGATTTGTGATTAATGAGTGGTTAGAAGATGGAGCAGTCGGTAATATTTATATTACAAACTACTCTACACTTCAAGATACTTTAGCACCTATCTTAACTCTTATGATCGATCTTATGGGACGTAAATTATTATCGTTAAAAGATGATAGCAAGCGACGTATATTCTTCCTTCTTGATGAGTTCGGTACACTCCAAAAAATGCAAACTATAACAAGACTTCTAACTCTTGCACGATCAAAAGGTGGTGGAGTTTTCATAGGTATTCAAGATCTAGGACAGATAGATAAAATCTACGGTAAAGAGCATAAACAGACTATCGTTAATGCTTGTGGAAATAACGTTGTGTTCTCTGTTGCTGATAATGAAACGGCTGAAAGTTTATCTAAAAATTACGGCGAATATATATCTATTGAAAGCTATGTTACAACATCGATGGGTATACAAGATAATCGTGATGGACAATCAATTAATCAAACTAAAAACAAAGAGAGAATAATTCTACCATCAGAGATTATAGATCTTGAAACACTTAATTTTTATATCAAGTTTTCAGATTTTAATATCGCTAAATCGTTTCTCACTTATAAAGGGTATGAAGATTTTAATGAACCGTTTATGGTGCGTAAAGGATTAACTTATCGTGAGATGTTAGCGAGCAAAGAAAAGGTTGATGAGAGTATCGAATATGAAGATGATGAGATCGAATATCCAACTATCAATGAGATTGAAACAAGAGTTCTAGAGGATGAAGAAGCAGATATCGCAAGCGAGAAAAAAGATATCAGTGATATTTTCGGTAAGTAATAAAAAATTAAAAGGGGCATATATAAATGGCTAAAAAGAAAACAGTAACAGAATTAAGATCAGAAGCTGAAGCGTTAATCAATAAAGCAAAAGAGATCGAGAAAGATGAGAATGCAACAATCGGTAAGTATATAAGGGATGTTGCTTTAAAAGGTTTTAAGATCGATTACGATACGCTGAAACAAGAGTTGAATAATAGATTTGCTTTATCAACAGGCAATCAATCTAAAAAAGTTAGCGTTGATAATAAGTTAGATACAACTGCTCAATAAATAAGCAAAAAGGGAGATAATTAATTATGATAACAATCACATTTTCGGCTATCAAAGGTGGAGTCGGTAAAAGTAGTATCGCAATACTGCTTGCAAATATATTAAATAAATCAGGGCTAAAAGTTTTATGTATCGATGCTGATCCACAAAACTCTATGAGCTTTTACTACCTGCCTGATAGTAGAGATATAACTGCGAGTTTAGCCAATATATTAAATAACTTTAGCGACATAAAAGAGAACATCGTAACAACTGATATCGGTATAGATCTAATACCGTCATCATTAGATTTAATTAACTGTAGAAATGTTGATACAGATATTTTATCTAAACAACTTAAAAAGATTAATAAGATTTATGATTACTGCATTATCGATACAGCACCGACGTTTGACAACATTGTGCATAACTGTATTTTGTCTGCTGATAAAATTATATCGCCAGTGCAGTTCTCTAATTTCGATTATAAATCATCGCTCTTTTACAAGAACTTGATGAGTGAGTTAGGGTTAGAATTTAAATGGCATATCTTAATCAATAAGTGTAAAACTTTCAGAACTGGGACATCTATCACTGCACAGTTTTTTGATATCTATAACAGTTCGTTCTCAAATATTTTGAAGAACAGAATACCTGATACATCGCTTATAAAACATTACTTCGATACAGGTGCGAATATCACAAAATCAAAGGTAAAGATTTATGATGCGTTGATAGATTTAACAAGTGAGATAGTAGAAAATAAAGTAGAAGTGGGAGCGTTTTAATATGGCTAAATTAACTTTAAATACAATTGACAAAGATAAGATCAATAATAATGCAGGCACGATTGTGATGAGTAACACAACTTACACGATCGGTTTTGTCAAACGTGCAAGTATAGAATTGAATGATAAATTCTCATCGTTGTTCGGTATAAATAATAGTGTGCTAGAGAGTATTATTAGAGATATGAGAGCGAACGGTTATGATCGATCACAGCCATTAATTATATGGAAAGAGAAAGGTGTTCTGATTGATGGACATACACGATTTAAGGCGACAGAGATTGTAGAGATTGATGATATACCTGCGATATATTTATCGTTCAAAGATGATGGAGAGGTTTTAGACTATATGTATAAACTCCAGTTTAGTAGGAGAAATATTACAGATAGTGAGTTGATATCGTTGATACCAAAAGCGTTAGAATATTATGTCAAAAGTTACGGCGAAGGATCGAAAGCAGATTATCTTAGAGAGCGATTTATTACATTATCTGAAAGTAAAGCTAAACAGATTGTGGTGGTGCTGGAACGTGCTTCAGCTGAAGATATCGCAAGGATCAAAAACGGAGATCTATCGATATATCAAGTTTATATGAGTTGTAAAAATAGTTATCTAGATACAGATAAAGCAAGTGTTGATGTTGATGATAAAGATGATGTTAAGGTAGATGTGAAAGCGACAGAAGATAATCGTGATGATTACGATATTATCTCAATTTATGCAAAGCAGTTTATCAGATATGATGATCAAGGTGCGTTCTATATGTTTATTCCAAACGAGGGTAAAGAGATTAAAATATTCACACTTCATGATGAGTTCAACAACGATGTTATCAAGGGTAAGTTTAAAAATTTTATCGAACATAAAGTTATCAACCATATTGATAATGATGTGTAAGGAGTGATAAGATGGCGAAAGATAAGAAAGGT
>CAMQYB010000132.1 GCA_947039055.1 uncultured Deferribacteraceae bacterium | reverse complement strand
ACAACTTTATTTTGTACAATTAATTTTATATAGCTTAACTATAGCTCAACTTTTCACAACTTTATTTTGTACAATTAATTTTATATAGCTTAACTATAGCTCAACTTTTCTAATGAGTGTCAAGTAAAGCTCTAATATCATTAACAGCTTCTTCAGCACGTTTATAGAAAACATGATCGAAGATTTTTGCATCGATATGTTGAGACTCTTCAAGGTTACATAATATTTTCGTAGCACTCAGTTGTGACGCAATAGATGCGATAGGAATAACATTTCCGTTCGTACCAACAACAACTAATATATCGTCCTTAGTAAGTTTTGAAAATGACTCATACATAGATTGGTACATAGGTGCCATCTCACCGAAGAAAACAATCGACGGTTTAAATATCTTTGACCCACATTTTTTACATGTATAATTTTTGCTATCAAATTCAATTCTCATTTCAAACTCATCATTACACTCTACACAGTGAATAAAATTTATATGCCCATGGAGATGCGTAACATTTTTTACACACGCTTTCTCTAATAAGTTGTCAATATTCTGTGTAATAACTTCAACATTATCAACACCATATTTATCCTGTATCTCTGCTATGAACAGATGCATTTTATTCGGTTCAGCACCTTCATACTCTGTTCGTCTAAGGTTATAGAATTCATGTACGAGATGATAATTCTCTCTCCAGTTATTATAATTACAAACAACCGAAGGATCATATTTATCCCATAAACCGTTACTATCACGAAATGTTGCAAGACCACTATCTGCAGATAATCCTGCACCTGAAAAAAATAATATTCTAGGCATGTCTATCACCTCAAATTCTTTACTGAATTATTTCATAACTAACATTATCTAGTTATTAAAAATTACAGCAAACAGCTTACTGTTAAACCATTTGCCGTACCTCTATACTCTCTCTAAATATATGTTAAAATGAATAAATATGCCACTAAATTATTTAATAATAAGTCTTATGTCACTTACTAGTTTTTCAGTTTACTATTTACCAGTGTATGCTTTACCACGATTTGTGTGACGTTCTTGTGCTGATAAAATTTTCTTTCTGATACGAATTGATACAGGTGTTGCTTCAACAATTTCATCATCAGAAATGAAGTGTAATGCACGTTCTAAAGTCATCGGAGTAATAGGACGTAAAGCTAATGATTCATCTTTACCAGATGCACGCATGTTTGTTAATTTTTTCTCTTTACATGGGTTAACGTTTAGATCGCTATCTTTATTATACTCACCGATTACCATACCTTCATAAACTGGAGCTTGTGGTAATACAAGTAATAACCCTCTTGGTTCTAGGTGGAAAAGACCGTAAGTGATAGCTGTTCCTGCTCTGTCTGATACGAGTGATCCTGTATGGCGAGCTGGAAAATCACCTCTATGTTCTTCATATCCATCAAATAGTGAGTTCATTATACCAGTACCTTTTGTATCTGATAAAAATTCATCACGGTATCCGATTAGTCCTCTTGACGGGATTGAAAATTCTGCTCTAACACGTCCAGTACCTTTATTAACAAAGTTAACTATTCTACCTTTACGAGTAGATAGTTTTTCAGTTACAACACCTAAATAACTTTCTTCACAATCTATAAATACAGATTCAACAGGTTCAAGAACTTTACCATTTTCTTTTTTGAAAATAACTTCAGGTCTACCTATTGATAATTCAAATCCTTCTCTTCTCATATTTTCTATAAGTATAGCTAACTGTAACTCTCCTCTACCTTTAACGATGAATGATTCTTTCTCATCACTTTCTTCAACTTGTATAGCGACGTTTCTTAATTGTTCTCTTTCAAGACGTTCTCTTATTTTTCCTGATTGAAGGATTTTCCCTTCTCTACCTGCAAGAGGAGATGTATTAATTGAAAATCTTATAGCAACAGTTGGTTCATCAACTCTTAATCTTGGAAGAGGAGTTGGGTTGTCTTTAGTACATATAGTATCACCAATTGTTACATCAGTTATACCTGCTAAAAGAACAATATCTCCAGGTAATGGGTTATTAAAATCTTCTAACTCTAAGCCGTTATACACTTGTAATTTACTAACTTTTGCAGGTTTCTCTTCATTTTTATCATTGATATATATTATCATATCGTTAGCACTTACTTTACCAGATCTGATTTGTCCGATTGCAAGTCTACCTGTGTAATCAGAGTAACCGATATCAGATACCATCATTTTAAATGGTTCATCATTTTCATAAGATGGAGCAGGGATCTCTTTTAATATCATATCAAATAATGGTTTTAAACTATCGCCTAGATTCTCTTTATCTTCTGATGCGATACCGTCTTTACCTATTGCGTAAAGGATAGGGAATTCTAATTGTCCTTCGTCAGCGTCAAGATCGATAAATAGATCTAAAACTTCATCAACAACTTCTTCAATACGAGAATCTTTTCTATCAACTTTATTTATAACAACGAAAACTTTCAATTTTCCTTGTAACGCTTTTTGAAGTACAAATCTTGTTTGAGGTAGAGGACCTTCTGATGAGTCAACAAGTAGTATTGCACCATCAACCATTGATAAAGCTCTTTCAACTTCACCACCGAAATCGGCGTGACCAGGAGTATCAATAATATTTATTTTCACGTCGTTATACATAACAGAACAGTTTTTCGCAGCAATAGTAATACCACGTTCTTTCTCTATATCCATACTATCCATAACACGTTCTTCAGTTGCTTGGTTCTCTCTATAAACACCTGACTGTTTAAACATAGAATCAACAAGTGTTGTTTTTCCATGATCGACATGGGCGATAATTGCAACGTTTCTTAACTTCTCATTTCTTAAAATTTCTTTCATAATAATCCTTACTCTTTAAATTAATTAATTTATTTATTATTTATAATATAATATGTATTTATAGTTATTAAAATATGGCTCATAGATATACTCTTCTATATAATAATAGATGAGTAGGTTGATTGATTGAAATATCTATGCGGTACTCAATACAGTCAAACTATACTTGGGGTGGGGGAGCCAATTATAATATTGCGACTACTCTTGATACCCAAGTCTTTGCGATATTTCTTTAGCATATCGTTTTGTTATAGGTATGATTTCGTTATAAATTCTTTCTTCAGATAATCTGAATATAGGCGATGCAACAGATAAAGCTGCAACTGGTCGTCCTTTATAATCTTTGATAGGAACTGCGAAACAAGCCACATCTTTTTCAAATTCTTGATTATCAATTGCGTATCCGTTTACAAGCACATCTTCTAAAACTTTTTTTAATTCTGCAAGCGACAAGATACTATTTTCTGTATATTTTTGGAATTTAGATTCATCAGTATATATGCAATTTAACTCATCATTAGACATATACGCTAGCTGAACTTTACCAACAGATGTGCAGTGAGCAGGAATATCTTTTCCGAGCCTTGATGCAATTCTAACAGAGTTATCTGATTCAACAATATCTAAATAAACAACAGAGTCTTTACGTAGTATACCGATATAGACAGTTTCATTTAGCTCTGATTTTAATCTTTCCATAAACGGTTTTGCAAGTTTTAGATATCCTAATTTAGATATAAATTTTTGTCCAAGATTGAATATCTTTATCCCTAGTCGATAATTTTCTGTCGCTGGGTTTTGTTCAATATATCCTTCTGTTGATAATGTTGCTAAAATTCTAAAAACATTATTTTTATGTAAACCTAAAATTTTTGCAAGTTCAGTTACTCCGAACTCTTGTTTGTTTGATGACATCTTAAATACTTCAAATAATTCTAATGCATGTTTTACGGCATGAACTGGTTTGATATCAGAATTGTATTTCATAATCTAGTATCTCCTTGAAATTAAGATTTTTTTAATATATATCGATCTATTAATATTTTAATAAATGCAGCCATTGGTAATGCTAATAACATTCCTGGAATGGCAAATAATGAACCACCAATTAGAAGTGCTACGATTACAATTATCGGTGATAAGCCTAAACTATCTCCGACAATTTTTGGAGTGATAACAAAACTCTCAAGCATCTGTACAATCGTAAATCCGATAAGCACATATAACGGATGCATAAAATCTTGGAACTGTATAATCGTTATGAATAATGATACAACTAATCCTATACCAAATCCAACGTACGGAATAATCACTCCCATACCTGTTATAACGCCTAATAATATTCCGTGATCAACACCAACTACTTTTAATACTGATGAGTATAGTACAGATAAAATCAACCCTACAGTTACCATACCTTTAAAATATTTACCTATCAATTTTTCAAATTCAGAAGCTAACTCTGCAACTTTTCTCATATCTAAACTCTCTAATATATTAAGCCCATAGACTTTAAGTTGTGGCAGATCTTTCAATAAAAAGAACACCATCACAGGTATGATGAAAATATTAACTATACCAGATACTGCTCCTTTTAATGATGATAGTGTTGTTGTTAATGTGGTTAATGCGTAACTTGATATAGAGTCGATTTTTGCTATTATAAATGTTTTTATATGATCAAATGATAACTCTATCTCTAGGAATGTAAGCAACTCTTCTATCTTACCGAATAAAATATTTATATAACTAGGAAGTGCTTTAACAAAAGCTATTAGATCGGTTATAATAAATGGTAGTATTAATGCTAAAAAGATTACTAAAAATCCGAGCATAATCATGACTAATATCACAACTGCTAATACCCGTGGGATACGAATTTTAATCATCAGTTCAACGAGTGGATTAAGTATGTATGCTATGAATAGTGATAGAAGTAAAATGAGTAATATGTTGATTGAATAGTAGACAACACTTATTGTTACAATAAAGAATGTAAAAAGGAGTATGTTTTTCAACGTTATATTGATTTCTGACAGTTTCATACTTTAAAGTTATTTTCTCCGTAGAATTTATTTATATATGGAAGTTATTTTTTCCTCTTCCGATTAATCGCATATAATTTTTATACAATATACACGTTTCAAATTTAGTTTATAGTAGATAAAATAAAAAATATATCTTTTTATTTGCCTACGCTATCTATTACTAATAATATTTTAAGTATTAGATAATTTTCCCATCAATGCTACCATATCATCAGGAAGGTTAGAATTCACATAAACTTCTTTACCAGTATATGGATCAACAAACTCTAACGTACATGCATGAAGTGCTTGACGATCCATACCGTGCAACTCTCTACCACCGTATAAAGTATCGCCAACAAGAGGGTGTCTAAGAAATTTTGCATGAACTCTAATCTGATGAGTTCTACCTGTTAAGATTTGAACTTCAACTAAAGTAGACTCACGATATCTCTCTTTAACTTTAAATATAGATATCGAATTTTTACCTTTCTCATTTATAGCCATTCTTTTACGATTTGCTTTGTCCCGTGCGATCGCTTTATCGACAGTTACATTTTCTTCTTTAAGCTTGCCGTGTAGCACAGCTTGATATATTTTCTTAACTTCTCTTTTTGCAAACATTTCAGAGAATTTAAGTTTAGCGTCGTAATTTTTAGTTATAATCATAATACCTGATGTATCTTTATCAAGTCTATGAACGATCCCTGGACGACAATCTTCATCATCGTGTTCTATATTAAATTTGTAAAGTAGAGCATTGACTAAAGTATGGTCGAAATTACCAGGTGCTGGATGAACAGTTAGATAAGGAGGTTTACAAATTATCGCATAGTTTTCATTATCAGCAAGAATTTCAAAAGGGATATCTTTAGGTTCTAAGTTCGGCATTTTCTCTTCTTGCAGATCAACTGTAACAACTTTACCGATTTCCATCTTAGCCGATTTTTTAATCACTTTACCTTCAGAATATACGAACCCTAAATCGATATGTTCTGTTATCAGAGTGCGTGTAACACCTGATAATCGTGCTAATAACATATCTATTCTTTCCGTATCTGTATCTACTATATAATCTGTTTTCATATTGCTTTTTATTTAATCCTGTTTCTCATCTAAATTATTTC
>CAMQYB010000131.1 GCA_947039055.1 uncultured Deferribacteraceae bacterium | reverse complement strand
TCTCTCAAACTTAATAAAAATTAATGAGTGCTATATGAAAAAAATAGGTATTATCGGTGGCAGTGGTTTTAATCAGATAGAGGGTATAGAATCTCTTGAGAATATAGAAGTAAGTACAGAGTACGGTAATCCATCTGCCTCTATACAACGCTACAGAGTTGAAGATCTTGAAATATATCTTCTTAAACGTCATGGAATGAACCACACTATTGCACCACATAAAATAAATTATAGAGCAAATATTGAGGCGTTCTCTAATCTTGGTATAGATAAAATTATCGCATTTGCAGCATCAGGTGCAATAGATAAATCTTATAAACTGGGATCACTAGTTTTATCATCTGACGCTATTGATATGACAAAAACTAGAGCAAACACCTTCTTTGATAAAGATATTGTAGCTCACATAGATATGTCTGTACCGTTCTGTCCTAACCTTCAAAAAGCATTTCTAAACTCTGCTAAAGATGCAAATATCAAAGTGGTTGAAAACGGTATAGCAATCTGCACTGAAGGTCCACGAATTGAAACTCCTGCTGAGATAAAGTTCTATGAAAAAATCGGTGCTACAACTGTTGGTATGACACTATTTCCAGAACTATCACTTGCTAGGGAGAAAGGGATCTGTTATATATCTGTAGCAATCATATCTAACTATGCAGCTGGTATTGAACAAAATAAGATCACTGCTGATCTATTAATAGAGAATAGTCGTATGTCTAGTGAGAGCATAAATAATATAACTCTTAACTTGCATAAATATATCGAATATAGTAAAACTTGTCCGTGCGAAAATTCAATCGAAGGAACTGTTTTAAATGCAAATTAATTTATCACACCCTCTAATCACAGAAAATGTGTCGCTTAAAAAATTCAACTGTTATAAAGTTGGAGGAAATGCTAGATACTTTTCTGCACCTAAAAATAATCAAGAATTGAGCAACCTGTTAATATATATAAAGAATATCGGCATAAAGTACGATATTATATCTGCAGGCACAAATACTATCGTATCTGACAATGATTACGATGGTATAATAATTTTACTAAACAGATTAAATAGTTACATAATCAAAAATGGTAACAATATCAAAGTTGGTGCAAGTGTTCGATTAAACGATCTTATAAGCTACACAATCGAGTCATCACTTGCGGGGATTGAAAGCTTAGTCGGTGTACCAGGACTTGTAGGCGGTGCTGCAATTATGAACGCTGGAGCGTACGGTGTAGAATTTAAAGATGTTACAATGTCTTTAGATGTTATTGATAGTAACGGTGTGGTAAGTAATATTAGCAACAATGATGTTGGATTTACATATCGTCATACAAAAAATTTAAAAGATAAAATAGTCGTAGCAGCAGAGATAGAACTGCATAAATCAGATAAATTAGAGTTAGTAAAAAAACGAAGTGATATTCTTAAAACTAGAGCAGAGAAGCAACCGTTAGATAAACCCTCTTGTGGATCGGTATTTAAAAGACCTAAAGACGGGTATGCTGGTGACTTAATTGAACGTACTGGATTAAAAGGTTTTAGGTATAAATCTGTTATGGTATCTGATAAACATTCTAATTTTATTATCGGATGCGAAAAAGATATTAAGTCAGATGATTTATATGACCTTATCAACTATGTCATTGATGAAGTTAATAAAAAATTCTCTATTATCCTAGAACCAGAAGTTAAGTTTATAGGCTTTAAATAATTATAAAAATAGTAACTATTCAAAGCGATAGAAAACCTTGTTATTTTACTGATGATACATTATAATGTATTGTATAGGTGTTGAAATGAAAATATTAAATTATATAAAAAAAATGTCACTATTTGTGGTAATACTTGCACTTACTGGGTGTGGAGAAAACCTATACTCATTAACAAATAAAACGTTGTTAGATCAAATGACTACAGATATTGCATATATTCAAGATAATTGCGAGCAAGTTATAATAAACTTGGAAAGCAAACAACTTACAATTCCGCTTACTGCTGATGAGAAGTATAAATACGTGTCATCTCTACTATCTTGTAGTGGTTTTGATGTGCGTGCAGGTCTTGCTATGGCACTTGGGCCTAGTGATGAGTTTGATGTTTCAGATGATAATGACTCAACAAATGGACCACTTGATGTTATGTATTCTTTTATCAATAAAGAGAGCTTTGATACAAAAACAGTAGCTGAACTTACAGGCGTATATAGTAAAGCATTATTGCAATGCACTGGCAGAACGAATAATAATTTAAGAATAATTTGTACATTGGTTGGCGGAGCATCAAATACCGTAGCTATAACAAAAATACTGCTAAACCTATTTGCAAGACAATCAATACCTGCAGATCAAAATGCGTTAAAATATATTTTAAATAAACTTGCTCCTGCTGATCCAAGTGCTTTTATTATTGGAGGAACTCAATCTGTATATAGTTCTATGCTTTCCGATGATCCTGATTATGAATCAAGATTAGTTCGCTCAGCAACAGCAATTCAAGCAGGTTTGAGTACACTTGAAGCATTAATAGGAAATTCTAATGGTGTTGAAGAGAACCTTCTAATATCTATGCTAGATATTATTTCAGATGTAATTCTGACTTCACCTGGTTTAGGAATGAGCACGGTTATGTCGATTATTATACTTGATATGTTTAGATTATAATAAGTGCACTTTAAAGATATTTATTTGGGGATAGTTTTGAAAAAAATTAAGTATATCTTTCTTTTCACATTCTTTTTAACTTGTTCCCATAGCTTCCATTCCACTGCGTATGGACAAGCAAAAATAGCTCTTGATAATGAATTGTTATCAATAGTTAAATCTGTTGAAGCATTAGGGATGGGTGGAGCTTATTACTCAAAAAGTAATAACAAATATGCTGCCTTCTATAACCCTGCTGGTATTGCAAGAGTTAAAGAATCATCAATTGACTACTTACCTTTAACTCTCGGAGTTGATAGTGATGCTATCAGCTCACTTAGTAGCGTTAATAATATCATAAGCAATGCAGGTAGTAGTACAGATACTGCGATTGATTCAATATTTAATATATTTATGGGTAAATTTGTTACAGTAGGACCTATAACTTTCTTTCCAGCATATACCAGAAAAGGATTTAGTGTCGGTTTCTTTTCTAATACTACTCTTAAAGCAACAGCATATAACAATGCCCTCCCAGAGTTGCAAGCAGTAGCAAGATCTGATAACGGCTTCACAACAACATTTGGTTATAACTTTCTTAGAGATGACGCTTTATCATTCGGTGTATCGTTTAAAGCGTTAGTTAGAGCACAAGTTGATAGAACTTATACAGCATTTGATTTAGTTGATATTATTGTAAATCAGAAAGCTATATTTGGTGATATCATCGCCGACCTTTTTGAAAATGGATTAGCATTTGGTGCATTTGCTTCTCTTGGTATAATCTACGATCTACCTTTTCTTAAATCTGAAATTGCTCCACGTATCGGGATATCTGTTAATGACGTTGGATATCTTTTTAGATTAAATGACAGTAGTAATGTCGATGCTATTAACCCATCAATGAATGTCTCACTAGGTATATCTCCTAGTTATTACAATACAATTAAATCAGATATAATGATCGATTTTGTTGATCTATTTTTTCTAAATTCAAATGATAAATCAATATTAAAAAGAATAAATATCGGTGCAGAGGTGTTGTTTATTGATACCTACGCATTAAGAGTTGGAATTCATCAAGGCTATCCTACTTTTGGAGCAGGATTAAAATTTAAATATTTTAGTTTAGATTACGCTTTTTATACAGAAGAACTTGGGTATGATGTAGGACAATTTAGAGATTTTAGACATGTTGTTGAGATCAATTTCAAACTATAATTATTAAGGTGTAGCTGTAATGACCAATTACTTAAGAGTAATCTTTTCTATATTTATTATACCATTTATGACGTATTCATGTGCTATGAAAAACGAAACTATATCTGAAAAAAATCTCGATACACAACTTGGTGATATAGAGGTTCAAGATACATTTACTCCATCTAAAAACACAGCCAATATAACTCCTGAAACTTTTGAAAGATCTATACCTGAATCAATCATAACTTTATCATCACTCACGATATTTGAGTACGGATACGACTCTTTATACTACGGTAGTGGGCTTATAGATTTCGCTACTGACGATAACGTGATCGTATTGTTATCTGAAGATCAACTTGTATCAAACGTTAAAACTTGTAAATCTATGCCACTTAACTATATTTTCAATAAAGTATACCCATATAAATCTTTCATTGTTGTGTATAATTATTCAACAATCGAAGTTTACTCTTTAAAAGAATGTGGCAAACTTGCATCATATTCAAGAGCATTGAATGGAGATATCAAAGTAGTAGACGATGTTTTAATTGAGTATGAAAGCAGTCGTGTTGTGCTTAGAGAACTTTTAACTGGTACACAAATATCTACTGTTGAAACAGATCTTCAAATAGCTACAGCTGGTGAATATAATGGAAAAATCTCACTTATTCATAAAAATGGATTTATTACATTTTACGATAAAAAAGTTAATTCATTTCTCTTAGATACCACTGTGAACTTAAATTTTGCACATATAAATTATATTAATTCATCGTTTTATGGAGTTACTAATGATGGTGCTTTTTTTACTATTATAGACGATAAAGTAACTACTTATGAAGAAAAGAACTGTTATATATCATCAGGATCTATCGCTGCAATTTGTAGCACAAAATTGCTATATGACGGACAAGTATACGAAAATGTGCCTAATATGGGTAAATTTATCGCTGGTAAAGGTGTGTTTATTACATTCAACCCACCCGCTTTTCAGATGTATAAATTAATTCAAGCGTATCAGAAAAAAGTGCAGTTCGACTATATGTTACCTTCTTTGTGCCAAACACCTAATAAAACTATCTATTTCAAAAATTTCTCTGGCAAAAATAGAAAGGTTCAGAATAAAATTGAATCAGCTACATCTAATATACCTAAAAGCTGTAAAAGAAATGCAAAGTTATATATTGAAAACGGTGTTTTTGTCTGCGGTAATAAAGATTGTGGTACTTTTTCTGAAAGGATAGTAATAGATGAAGAAACATCTCGATATAAACGTTTAGAAGAAAATAAAATATTCTACTACTATAATAAGTAAACTGTAATAGCTTGATATTAATCAACTAGTAAAATACCTTAATATTTACAAACACGATACATAATTTAACGCTAATTTTACCTATGATATCTACGATACATAGACCTTAATAATTTAGCGTTAATAAACTAGCTATATCCCTTAACTTTAATATGTGAAACAGATAATTTAATCTGAATATTCAAACGGTAATAACTTACCTCTACACACAATGCTATACTTTAAAACAGTCCGCTCAAACGCTTTACAACTAATCCTCTCATAACCTCTGCTACCTATTGTTAGATAGCAGAATATAACGCTTAATTATCAGATTATCACCTAATAGTAAGATATTATTTTAAAGATAGTTTTAGTGTCATTTTGACAAGCATCTTTTACCTATAAACAAACTGTTAATTATAAGTAAATAACTGTTGAAAAATGGTTGATAATAATTTTATTTTAATAATTTATTTTATTTTTTCGTTAAAAAACCAAAATAACCTTTATTTATCAATGGCTTAATATGTCAACCCTAATCTATGATGAAAATATCTACTTGACAAGCAATTGTGCATAAGAGGTGGAAAACATTCATTTATCTTGATAGATTACTATTTTAATTATACGGTTTTCGCATAAATCAAAATATAATAATTAACTTAACTTTGGTAGAATACTGAATGTAGATTATAAAGTGTGTGAAATCACTTATACTAGATAACAAAATATGATTTAAGTGGAGATTATTGACATTAGATTGCTTAACAAACAATAAAAAGTTGAAAACTATAGAGAACCTTAAGGTAAATGATAAATTGTTTTTTTAGAAATTATTAAAGATATTCTTAAATTTGATTATGAAGTGAGTATAAGATGTAAATTGAATAGCC
>CAMQYB010000130.1 GCA_947039055.1 uncultured Deferribacteraceae bacterium | reverse complement strand
TGTGCATTGTGTATAGATGAAATTACATGTATCAAGTTGGTATAGTGTGCATTGTGTATAGATGAAATTACATGTATCAAATTGTATAGTGTGTATTGTGTATAGATGAAATTACATGTATCAAGTTGGTATAGTGTGTATTGTGTATAGATGAAATTACATGTATCAAGTTGGAGTATAGATTGCAAAGTATATAGTTGAAAGAGCATATTTTGTGTTGATCATAGTAAGTAGAATATAGATTAGTTAGTATATTAAATAAGGGATGTAGTCGTGGAAAAAAACAGCACTAAATATTTTTTTGAGGGCAAGTCTGCTAAGATAAAATCGATGTCTAAAATTATTAGACAAGTTGCTCCTTTATTTGCGAACATTCTTTTATATGGTGAAGCAGGTACAGGAAAAAATACGGTTGCTAAATATATCCATCTTAAGAGTAAACGAAGTGGAGAAGTAAATTTTTTAAATCCTACTAAATTTTATAAAAAAGATTTAGCAGGGGATAGTGTAGATAAAAAAATCAGAAACTTATTTATAAAAAGTTCTAACGGTACGATTATAATTAATGATATAGCTGATTTTAATAAAGTGCTACAAAACACTCTTCATGATATTGTGAAGTATGCAGAGGAAACGAATGTACGAGTAATTGCGTGTACATCGAAAGATCTAAAAGAGCTTGTAAGACAGAAAAGATTTAACTCAACTTTATATCATTTATTTCCAGCAAATATTACAGTGCCACCACTTAGGGATCGCAAAGAGGATATACCTAGTTTGGCAGATATTTTTCTTACTGAATTAAAAGCTACAAATGAAGTCGATAAAAAAGTATCAACTGAGTTATTGGATATTTTAGTAGCATATAATTATCCTGGAAACGTTCGTGAGCTTGAATCGTTAATTACAAATCTATATATAAAATCGGATGTAGAGGATCTACTTCTACCATCACACCTAGCTGATGATTTCGGAATGACACATAGTAAAGTTAGCAACAGATTATCAGATGATCTTTATAGACTAGCAAGAAATATGCTAAAATCTGGTGAACTTACAAGTAAAATAGATGTTTATAAAGAATATAAAGAAATAGTTGAAATACCATTAATTAAAGCAGCGCTTGATATAACTAACAGAAATAAATCTGTAGCTGCCAATCTGCTCAATATTAATCGTAACACTTTAGCCAAATTACTTAAGGAATATAATATTGATTAAAAAGAGAAGTAGAAATGAAAGAACAGAGAAAGGAAGTTTTAAGCCAAAAGGAAAAAATGATGGCGATGGGAAAACTCTAAAAGGTAGGGTTGAAGCTCACTCTGCTGGTTTTGCATTTTTTATCCCAGAGGATAAAACAACTGATGATGTTTTTATACATCCAAGAAATCTAAACGGTGCTAGTAGCCAAGATACAGTTTTAGTTACGGTATCAATGTTCAAAGGAAGGCTTGAAGCTAAAGTTGTTAAAATAATCTCAAGAGGAATTAAAGAGATTGCAGGTATATATCAAAGAATAAATAATAATCAATATATTATTCCTGTATCAAAAACATTCAACTATAATATTTATATTAAACACGAGAATAGTTATGAAGAAGGTGATGTTCTGCTTGTTACCGTAACTTCTTATCCGTCTGAACATGATAGAGCGTACGGCGATGTTGTTCTAAAACTTGGACATATAAATGATATCGGAATTGATAATAAAATAGTTTTATCAAAATTTAAACTTACACGTAAAGTACCTGAGAAAATATCTAATGAAGCTAAAAAAATTCAAGAAAATTGTACTCCTACAATAGATGGTACAGTGGAAGATTTTAGTAATCTATACACAGCTACAATTGATGGTGAGGATGCAAAAGATTACGATGATGCGATAAGTATTGAAGTTAAAGACGATTGCTATATTTTATATGTGCATATAGCTGATGTATCATTATATGTTAAAGAAGATTCAAAACTGGATGAGTATGCAAGGGGTAGAGGAACGTCAATATATTTTCCTCAGTTTGCAATCCCTATGTTGCCAGAAGAGTTATCAACTGATCTATGTAGTCTACTTCCAAAAGTATTACGTCGAACAGTAACCGTTAAAATGGTAGTTGATAAAAATGATGGTGCGATATTAGATAAACAATTTTATAGATCTATCATAAAAAGTAATGAGAGATTAACTTATAATTATGTTAATGAACTGATAGATGGAAGAGCGGTTACTGCGGATAAAGGGTTATCAAAATTTGTAAAAGATTTTGAAGATTTATATAATATTTTTGAGAAGAAAAAACTTAATTCAGATTATATATCATTTGATTTTCCTGAGAACAAATTTAAGTTTAGAGATGATGGATCTGTTGAAGATGTGTATCAAGTAGTTCGTGGGATATCAGAAAGAGCTATTGAGTTTTTTATGATATCAGCAAACGAAGCTGTTGCGTCGTACCTAGATGTGAGTGATTTAACATCAATTTATAGAGTGCATGATAAACCTGATAACGCAAAAGTAATTGAGTGGTTAGAGCTTGCAAAAAGTTTAGGTGTGGATATAAATCACGTAAATGATAATAGTGTTAAAAGTATTTCTATATATTCAATACTTGCTACAAATTCAAAATATTCATCATTGCTCCTTCCAAAATTAGTACGCTCGATGATGCGTGCAGAGTATAGTACAGATAATATAGGACATTTCGGTTTAAATTCAGAGGCGTACACTCACTTCACAAGCCCAATAAGACGTTATCCTGATCTTGTGGTGCATAGGTTACTTCTTGAGAAGATAGAGATGTTACAGAGCAAACCTAATTCAAGTTATACATCTAAATATGATGAAGATTATTTGGATAGTGTAGCAAGAAGATCTACAGAACTTGAGAGAGTTGCATTTGAGATTGAAACAGAGATTAGTTCGTTTAAAAAGATTGAATATTTATATGAGCATTTTGAAGATGATTATTTAGCTACAATAAACACTATCAATAGTCACGGTTTTAAACTTTTTATTGAAAGGATATCATTGCCTGCTGTATTAGATTTTGATGATATCAACTTTGATGAGTTTACCTCAGACAGCAAACGTGCGATCGGTAAAAAGAGTGGTAAGACTTATAAGATAGGTGATGAGATTGAAATTAATGTTCACTCTATTGATATAGCATCTCTAACTGTAAAGTTTAGATTAAAAGATGATGTAATAAATACGAAGATGAATAAAGCTAAGAAAAAGAAGAAAGATCGGAAATAGATTTAAATTATTTATACAATTAAAAAAGCCCCTCATATTATTGAGGGGTTTTCTATATTATTTTTTTACTAAATTCATTTACATATTAATGTTTTACAGATCAATATGTTTAGGATTATTTCACTGTTATATCTGATTTCTCTGATAATAGATATTTATCATCATTATATGATACTTCTAAGTCAGCATCAGTCATTGTAAGCATAGCTGTTAGAGCAGTTTTTACAGCTACTTTTGAACTTCCATCAATCACATAAAGAGTTTTAGCATCTTTAAGGAAATAACCTTCATACTCTAGCTCATCATCTACAACGCCATTTTCATACTCAATATTTTTAGCAACAAAAGCATTTAGTTTTGTAGGATCAACAGTATTATCTATGTCAGTTAGTTCGCTATATTCATTATCTCCATCAGGAAGATCTATAATACCATTTTGCATTTCAATCTCTTCTAACTTAACTTTATTATCAATTTTTTTAAAGAGAAGAAATTCTGTTTCAATTTCAACAACTCCGTCATCAGTATCTTTCTCTGATTGAAACCAAGTAGTACCGTATAAACGCTCTAGGAGTGGATACTCTGTTGGAACTGGATCAACTGTTGGATCTGCACTTTCTGTTACGTCTACAGCAACTACTGATGCACCACTAGCGATCGCTGTTCCTTCAAGAACCAATTTTTTAGTACTAGGGCTTTGCGTAGCTACAGGTTTAGTTTTCTGAACAACGGGTGGAGTTGGTATTAACTCACCTATATTTGGTTTCTCTGATAATAAATATCTATCCTCATTATATTTTCTTTCTAAGTCAGCTTCAGTCATTGAAAGCATAGACTTTAGAACACTTGCTACAGCTACTTTTGAATCTCCATCAATTACATAAAGAGTTCTATTATCTCTAAGGTAATAACCTTCATACTCTGCGTCATCTACAGCACCATTTTCAAACTCTATATTTTTCGCAACAAAAGCATTCAATGTTGTAGTATCAACAGTATTATCTATTTCTGTAAGTTCACTATATTCATTGTCTCCATCAGGAGGATCTATGATGCCATTCTCCATTTCAACTTCATCTAATCGCACAGTTGTGCCGATTTTTTTAAAGAATAGAAATTCTGTTTCAACTTCAACGACTCCATCATCGATATCTTCTTCTGATTGAAACCAAACTGTATCGTATAAACGATCTAAGAGTGGATATACTGTTGGAACTGGATCAACTGTTGGATCTGCACTTTCTGTTACGTCTACTGTTGTTGATGCTTCTGCAACTATAGAAGCACTATTACTGATCGCAGTTCCTTCTAGAACTAATTTATTATCACTAGGAATCTGTCCTGATATAGGTTTAACAGAACTACCTTTCTCATCATCTCCACACGAAATAACTACACTCATCATAAATACTAAAACTAATATATTCTTCATTATATCTCCTTCTTAATGGTTATTAAAACATATTTACAAGTTACTTGTTTAATATAGTCTTTATCTATCAATTATGCCATAGGTATTTCTATAATAGCTCATAATTCATTATAATTAATTTATAAAAGTAACGGCACATAACTTTTAATATGTTACATGCCGTTTTAATTTATTAAAAATTTCTAAACTGTTAAATTATACTACTACTTGCTATCGTCGTTATTTTTGGCATCATCGGTAGTATCAATTACTGTCATATTTTTTTTTGTACTTACTTTTTTATTCTCATCAGTATGAGCAGCAGGTTCAGTGTGTTTTACAGGCTCTTTTTTTATAATATTTTTTATCTTGCCTAATCTTACATATACCGAGATTATAACAAATATTAAACTCACTATAATAATTAGTATAACTATAAAAAATATCACAATATAGTTTTTAAATTTAGTTACAAGTTCAATTGAGGCATTATGTTCAATTGTTAAATTATTTATTTGGTTATTTAGATTTGCTATTTTCACAGATAAGTTATCTGTTTCGTTCTGATAAAATCTCATATCAGTTTCTAAGTTATTTATTTTGTCATCAAATAACATAAAATTCTTTTCCATATTTTTTTCAAGTATATTATATCTATTGATATAGCTGTTAAGTGTGTTATTACCAAAACCATTATCAAGTAATGACTGGTTATTATTTTGAATTTCAGATGCAGTATTGTTATCAATATCATTGCTAGTATTATCGTTCATAATGTTGTTAATATCTTCTATGCTAGTGATAGGTTTACTCATATTATCGCTAGTAGCTGATAGTTCATTTTTAGGTTTTATGGTACTATTATCACCTTTATTCCCATATTTAACTTTGATCGTATCACATCCGACAGATGTAAAGATTACAAGGATACTTAAAATAACTAATTTTTTCATTGGTAACAACCTCTTTGAGTTATGTATAACTTAATCAATTATATTTTATTACATTACTATTATCAAGACAAAATATTGATTGTATTCTTGGTATTGAAAAATAATTGTTAATAATATCTGTATAAATCCGATCAAGTAGGTAGAGTAGTGCGAGGATTATGATATGAGTAGACTTGATATCTTTATGTTTATGTTAGCAGTTATAGCTTATTTTTCTATTATATTAGATTTAAGAAGCCGTGCATTAAAAATTGCAAGATATGATGAGCTACAAGATAAGAAGCGATTATATTATGTGAAGCTTGCTAAACAACAACAAGAGATCGAGAAAATTGTTGCAGCAAGTGAGAAAAATAGCGATAAAAAAGATGATAATTAATTATGAAGTAAAGGTTTGTATACCAGTAATTAACTTATTATATTGATGCTGTTTAAAATTATAGTACCACTTGCTGAAGTTAGTAATCTATTTCAGCTTGAATTATGTAAACTGCGTACTCTCAATTTG
>CAMQYB010000129.1 GCA_947039055.1 uncultured Deferribacteraceae bacterium | reverse complement strand
TTATAAAATTCTCAATTAGATCTTCTAATATTATTGATTAGTAGAAATATAAAAAATGTTCCACCGATCATTGATGTAACTATTCCAACTGGTAGTTGTATCGGTGAAATAATAATCCTCGATACCGTATCGCATATCGTTAAAAATAATCCACCAACAATGAACGTCATATAAATAAAATATTTACTGTCTGATCCTAAAAAACTTCGCATAATATGTGGGATCATCATACCTACAAATCCGATAGGACCTGCAATTGATACTACCGTACCTATCATGATCGACACCACTATATATAATGTGATTTTAATATTATCAACGTTCACTCCTCTGCTTGATGCGAACTCATCAGATATTGATATCATATTTATCTCTCGTCTAAATGATACAATAATAAAAAACGTGATCGCACATACTGGAAATAACAGTATCAAATGTGAGTACGTTATGCCGTCCATTGCACCAAATGTGAAACGTAATAACTGTTGAGATAAATGGAGATCTGTAACGTACTGGATAAACATTATTAAACTTGAAAATATAAACGACAACGCAACACCCATCAACAATACAATATTATTATCACGTGAAGCTCTTGATACTAAACTCACAACTATAACCGTCAAGAATGCTCCTAAAAATGTAAATGTAGGTGCTCCAAATAATGTTGGGAAAATTGAGTTCATACCTAATGCATAATATAGTGCTGCACCAAATGATGCTCCTGATGCTGATCCTAATGTATACGGTGTCGCTAGTGGATTTCTAAATAACGATTGAAAAACTAATCCACCTAACGCTAGAATTCCACCTATAAAAAATGACGCAATCACTCTTGGTAAACGAACATTTATAATTATACTTTTTAACTGTTCTGATGTTATTCCATCTACTAACGAACTGTAATCTGAACCTATAAAAACTGCTGATAATAAAATCAGTACAGATATAATTAAGGTTAATAAAAGTGTAATGAATAATCGCATAATTTAATTTCTTCTCTCTACTAATTATTTTCTATCAATTGATCTATAACAAAAACTAAAAAACCATCAAGGTAATAGTTGGATATTGTTTACTGCTTTCGGATGCTGAATATAGTTGAATTTATACTCGTAAAGATCATCTAAATCTTTATCTGTAATCTGATTACTCTCTCGCTTAAAAAGAACTTCGCCGTCTCGTAAACCGATAAACCTAGAATTCAGTAATAATAAATTATTGATATCGTGACTGACGATCACAATAGTTATCCCCTCATCTTTATTCAATCTTTTAAGCAGATCAAAAATCTCTTGATTACTTCTTGGATCTAAATATACCGTCGGCTCATCTAATAAAATTATTTTAGCCTCTTGTGCTAGAGATGATGCTATAAAAACTCTCTGTCTCTCTCCACCACTTAACGATGATATTTTTCTGTGACGCATATCTGTTATATTTGTTAGATCCATCATCTTCTCTACAATATCCATATCTGTTTTTTTAACAGAACTTAATCTTGAAAAATATGGATACCTGCCTGACAACACAACACTCTCAACAGTTAAATTAATAAACACATCGTTAATCTGTGAAAGATATGACATCACCTTTGCGATATCTATACGCTTATAATCCACCACTCGTTTATTAAATAAAATAACCTCGCCTCTTTTAGCCTTTACCATATTTGATATAACTTTCATAAGTGTAGATTTACCAGAACCGTTTGAACCGATTATAGATACTATGTCGCCATCATTAACGGAAAAAGAGATATCTTTAATGATCTCCTTCTCGCCTACGCTATACCCTATATTTTTTATCTCTAGCATAAACTTTCTATCTCCAAATAATTATCTTGAACAGATAATCGCTGTCATCTTCTCTAACGTATCTATAAATCTTGGACCTGGAATTGATGCATCTTCAACATTGAAAAAATGTATCTCACCGTTCTTCACTGCATTTATATCTTTAACCTTCATCCAGTTTTGAAGCGATAAATCTTTCTCATTATATTTCACTAGTATCTCTATAATTATATCTGGATTTGATCTAACGACTGCTTCCATATCTATTATAGGATAGGCGGCGTTCGCATCTTCAAAAATATTTACACCACCTGCTAGATCAATCAAATCTTTAAAATAAATATCGTTACCAACAACTGTGATATTTGACATACCACCAAAATCTATATCCCTATGAACAACAATTAATACTCTCGGTTTATCTCCTACTTTATCACAAGTTGCAGATTTCACACGCTTACTAATATTATCCAGCAACATAGTTGCTTCAACTTCTTTATTAAACTTTTTACCAACATCCGTAATAGATTGCAAGATACTTTTAATAGATGAATGATTTACAATCACATACTCTATACCAAAATTTTCTAGCACAGCTTTATGCTTATCGTTCCAAGAATATACAACAGCTGTATCAACATTCAACGCCATTAAAAGTTCGTAATTGATATCTGAATGAGCACCGATCTTTGTGATTGATTTTGCAGCTTCAGGATATTTGCAGTAATCGGTATTACCAACAAGCCTATCCTCTAGCCCTAATGCATAAATCACTTCTGTTATACTTGGACCAAAAGAAACTATACGCTCAGGCAGGTCTGAACCATCTCTTACTAAAGAAATATTTTTCAACAATCCTTTACTGTTCAAAAATAAATATAAAAGAAATGTCGATAACAGTATCAACATAATGATAATTACAACTTTTAAAAAACTTCTAAAATTGTTTTTCCCTATACTCATATAGTTTCAACACATAATATATTTATACTTTTATAAATCATCTAAACTAAACCTTATAGCTATCTCTAACTCTTTTTTATCGACATTATACTTTCCGTTCTCAATTGATTTTCTAGCTGCTCTATCTAAAATATTATAACCAGATGATGAAAGCAATATTACTTCTTTCACCTCAAGGTTGTCATTAAGAATAATTCTAAATTTACTCACACCCTCGTAACTACGTTTACGTGCAAGATTTGGATACTCAGGTTTTGGTATATAATATCCTTTATCACTCTTTTTTATTACCGAATCTTTAGACGCTTGCTGGCTATCAATACTGTTAGAAATATCCCGACTAGGCTCTACTTTATCTAAACTTTCATTTACCTGTTCAACTAACTTTTCATCTTCTTGTTTCTCTATCAGCTCTTTTTTTACAACTTCTTTAGGGATCTCGCTAACTTCTTTTTTATCAATTTCATGATCTATATTTTCACTTATTTTTTTACTCTTCTTTTTAACAGCTACACTTTTTTTAGTTTTACTACTGTCTGCAATGCTACTCTCTTTTGCAACAAAAGTGATCTCGATAATATCATTAACATTATCTCCTAACTTATCAGAAGTTATATTTGTATACGTTACAAGAACTCCTGTATGGAGCATTAACGATACTACACTTGATAAAACTAAACCTCTAGTCAACATACGATATCTCCATATATAGTATACCTTAAATATATATTAAACATAATTATATCTTAAACTTAGCTCCAAAATAAACTCTTGCACCATAACTTTCATAACCCAATGCTTCTTCATAAGTCGTATTTGTTACATTTGTTCCTTTAAGGATTAATTCAATATTATCGTTCAGCTTATATCGTGCATTTAGATTTAATAAAAAATAATCATCTAAAACAATATACCCTGAATCATATCTTTCACCAACATATGCAACATCTGCACCAACGTGTAGACCTGAAATTATCTCCCAAAAAAATGTACCAGTAACTTTATTATTTGGAACACGCATCAACTCTTTATTCTTTCCCTTATCGTACGGATAACTATACACATAGCCCAGCTTCATCGTAATCTGCTCTATAGGATAATACTCTCCTGAAACCTCAACTCCATATATCCTAACATCACCAGCATTTTCATATACGCCTGATGAACCACTAATTAAATTTTCGTAATAATTATCGTAAAAATCTACCGATATAAATAACATCTCTTTAACAATCTCTGATACCACTCCTACTTGATAGCCAAACGATTTCTCATCTTTTAAACTTCTGTTACCATACGTTGGATCAAATATTTGAAACAATGACGCAGGATTATATCCTGTTCCAACTGTGCCTCTAAATTTAGTTCTTATATACTTTAAGTTGTATAATCCAGATACTTTATATGTACCAAAAAAATCTGAGCCACCAGTATTATCAGCTCTACCTGATAATTTCAATGTCAACGAATCAAACAGATAAGCTTGTGCCTCACTAAAAACAGAAAACCTTGCTATCGTCTCTCCATCAATATCTAGCCTGTCTTCATAAACTTCATCACCACCGACAAACTTCGACTCCTCTGTTTTTAAATCCATAATATTAAATTGATAACTTGTGCCAACTAAAATTTTGAATATCTTTTTAATCTTAATATTAGTCTCAAAATCAACACCTGCTGTATGAGAGATATAATCGTTATTCCTAAATATAAAACCTGAGTTTGAAAATGTGTCCTTATACATACGCTTGTTATATGTATAATAAAATGATAGCTTAGGTTCAAACATATCTTTGATAAGATAACTTGTTGTATATTTTGTGGCAACACGATTAGAGTCTTGAGTGAATTCTGGATTATCTCCGTTTGGAGATCCTCCTCCATCAATATCTGCAAGCATATCTACATAATTTAATACAAACTGATTTTTAAAATGTTTTATCGGTTGAAATGAAATATTTACCACAACATTATCTCTACTCGTTGAATCTATCTCAGGATCAGTATCACTCGCTGAATTCTTTAACACACTCATCGCATCTGCGTAAAGTTTAGAGTATGAAATTTTATAACTAAAATTATCATTACCCGCACCAAGCGTTGCACCACCATTAAACTCATCAAGTAGCACAGATGTATCTAAATGAATTGTTGCAGATAATTTACCGTCACCCTTCTTTGTAACAATATTAACTACTCCACCCATACCACCAAAACCTGCTGATGAAACAGAATCGGATACAATCTCTACCCTCTCAATATCCTCAAGAGATAACGTCGACAAATCTGCAACATTACCGATATTTGTTGGATCATTTATCACAACGCCATCAACCATAACTAATGTATGTTCTGAAAAAGCTCCTCGTAATCTGATCGTTGATGCTTTACCTACGCCGTACTCTGTGATACTCACAGATGGTAAAGTTCTTAAAAGTGATGTAACTGACGTTGGTTGAATATTTTCAATATCATCCGATGTGATAATCGTTACACCCGGCATATCAACCGATGCTTGTGATGACAATCTGCTTCCAGTTACAAGAATTTCATCAACACCACTATCATCTGACACAATACTTTTTGATATAGCTGTTTTGTTATCAACTGATTGATTATCATTGTCCGTACTGCTATTAGTTGATGCAGTATCAGATCTTATAGATGATTGATTATCATTTCCTGTATTATTATTAGTTGATGTAGAATTTGATATTTCTTGCGATGTATCACCAACTGATAGATTATCAGATATAGTAATTTCTTGAGCGTATAAAAAATTTGATATGAAAAGAAAAATAAGAATTAAAGTTTGTCTATGAACAATTTTAATAAAATGAAGTAACATCTCAAGCCCCCTCCCTAGTTGAAGCTTAATTCAATATATAACTAGGCAAGGTTTCCTGGCTTATCTTCAACCTACTAATCCTCGTCTTCCCATCTGTTAAAACAGACAGTGACGTTCAACAGGATCTTCGTCAGACTTACAGTCGCTGGGCGGCTTAGGCTTAATCGTTAAAATTATCTACAGATTACCTAATTCCCTTTTCCTAAATACTTATAAAATATTGAATACAATAAATATCTATAACGATATATTACATTTAATTATATTAATTTACAATGACTTTTATTATTTGTTAGATTACTAACTGTGATTAAATATGCTTATAAGAACGTTGGTGGTTGGTAGATTATGATTATGTGCGTACTTATAATATGTTGTGCTATTGGTAGATTATTGATTATGTGCGTACTTATAATATGTTGTGCTGTTGGTAGATTATTGATTATGTGCGTACTTATAATATATTGTGCTGTTGGTAGATTATGATTATGTGCGTACTTATAATATGTTGTGCTATTGGTAGATT
>CAMQYB010000128.1 GCA_947039055.1 uncultured Deferribacteraceae bacterium | reverse complement strand
AACTATAAAATAATTAATATTTCATATAGCTCCCTAAATATTAGGGGGCTTTTTTTATGAATACTTTTAACTCTAAATTATAACCTATCGTAAATTATAACCTATAGTAAATAATAAACGATAGTAAATCGTAATCTATAGTAAATTATAGGTACATAAATTATATATACCTAACTAACTTATAAATAAACAAATAACAGATTGATATTTCATTATAATAATAAACCCCATCATAAAACTTTTATGACAGGGTTCAAATATATCAACTACAAATTTTCAACATACAATAATTATTTTGAAGGATAAAATCCACTAGGTTTATCAGATAAATTAATCATAATGTTTTTAACTTGCGTATAATGTTCTAAAATCATTTTATCTGTTTCTCTACCGATACCAGATGTTTTATAACCACCAAAAGGAGCACCAGCTGGGATAGTATTATAAGTATTTACCCAAATACGACCAGACTCAATAGCTTTAGAAACTCTAATCGCTTTATTGATATCTTGAGTCCAAACTCCACCAGCTAAACCGTATTCGCTATCATTTGCCATCTTAATAACTTCTTCTTCAGTTTTAAATTTGATTACAGTAGCTACTGGTCCAAAAATCTCTTCTTTAGCTACCCTCATACTATTTGTTGCATTAGTTATAAGTGTTGGTTCAATGAAAAATCCTTTATCAAGACCGTTTGTTGTAATTCTTTTACCACCAGTTGCGATAGTAGCTCCCTCTTTTTTAGCGATTTCAACATAACTTAACACTATATCTAATTGCTCTTTAGATGCTAAAGCACCCATTTGAGTGTCAGCTTCCCACGATAAACCAACTTTTATCATCTCAAATCTTTTTACAGCTTCAGCAATAAATTTATCGTATATACTTTCATGAACAAAAACTCTACTACCTGCACAACAAACTTGTCCTTGATTAAATAAGATACCAAGCTGTAATCCGTCCATTGCCATTTCAAAGTTACAATCATCAAAGAAGATGTTTGCAGACTTTCCACCAAGTTCAAGAGTTGCAGGAATTAATTTATCAGCTGCCGCTTGTGCAACGCTACGACCAACTTCAGTTGATCCTGTAAAAGCAAGTTTATCTATATCTTTATGTTGAAGAATAAATTCTCCAGATTTTGCACCAGATCCAGTTATAAGGTTAAATACTCCAGCTGGAAGGATACCATCAATCAATTTAGTAAACTCTAAAACACTTAATGATGTGCTTTTAGATGGTTTAAATACACTTACGCAACCACATGCTAATAAAGGAGCTATTTTCCAAGCAGCCATTAATAACGGAAAATTCCAAGGAACAATTTGTCCAACAACACCGATAGGTTCTCTAGTTATAATACTTAGAGTATTATTTTGTAGAAACGATGATGAACCTTCTTCAGCAAGTATAACTCCTGCAAAATATCTAAAATGTTCTATCGCAAGTGGCACATCTACATTCATAGTTTCACGAATAGGTTTACCATTATCATAAGTTTCAACCATTGCAAGATGCTCTTTATTTGCTTCCATAACGTCAGCAATTTTATTAAGCATTGCAGATCTTTCATACGCTCCAACATGTCTCCATGTAGTAAATGCTTTTCTTGCAGCGGCAACAGCTTTATCAACATCACTTTTACTAGCCTCTTCACAAGTAGCTAATTTCTCGCCATTAACAGGAGAAAAAGCATCGAAAGTTTTCCCATCAGATGAGCTTACCCATTTACCATCAATATACAATTTATAATTTGAATCAATTTTTAACATAAACATTCTCCTTTATTCACTTAGTAATATATCATACCATTAATATACTCTTAATTAAAAGACAATTATTATCTTATTTAGTTCTTTTAGATTATAATTTAATTTTATTTCATATATTCTTTACATATTTAAACAAATCAACTATTTTAAAGAGATATGACTATTTTCTAAAAGATATACAAGAAGGGGTTTCATCATGACTAAATATCTAATCTTATTATTAATAATTTTAACGGTTATCGGTTGCAAGAAAAATATTAACGCTGGTAGTATTCAAGCAGAGAGCAACACAGAGACACAGAATAATATAGAGGCTCAAGAAGAGGTTCTGGCTCCAAGTGTAGATATTTTTGAAGCATCTATTCGTGGCAATATAACAGAAGTGAAAGCGTTTATAGCGAACGGCGTAGATATCAATAGTAAGATGGAAGTTTATTTGCGTGGAGATGTTACACCGATTGTATATGCAGCAAGCAGTGGGAACAAAGAACTTGTTAAATATTTTATTGATGAGGGTGCAGATCTATCGTTTATGGAGATCACTGATTGGGCACGAGCAGGTTTACTAGATAAAGTTAAAGAGTGTTTAGAAAACGGTATTGATATTGACACTATATCAGGAGATGAGGAGTACGGTGGCACATCATTAATGTTTGCAATAGAGTTCGGACATTTGGATATTGTTAAGTATCTAATTGATGAAGGAGCAGATGTTAACTATGAATATATAGAGTCAACAATTGTAATTGCAGCCACAAAAAACAACCTTGAAATTATAAAATTATTAGTAGAACAAGGTGGAGCGATTATAGATAAAGTAGGAAGTTATAACACAACAGCGTTAGCCGTTTCAGCAGGTAAAGGCGATTTAGAGATTGTTAAATATCTGATTGATAACGGAGCAAATATAGACGCTTATAATAATGTTAATCCGTTAACAGAAGCTGCATCTAACAATCATTTAGAGGTTGTTAAATATTTGATAGAACAAGGTGCAGTTATTAATATTGATAACTCATACAAAGGTGTTGCGTTACATAAATCATTAAGTAATGGATATTTAGATGTTGCAAAATATTTACTAGAGAAAGGAGCAGATATTAATGCTCAAGGTTACGGTAACGATACAGCATTAATTATTGCATCAAGAAATGGCGATTTTAATATGGCACGGTTTTTAGTTGATAAAGGTGCAAATGTTAATATCAATGATAACGATGGTATAACTGCAATGTTTTCAGCATATGGTAGTGGGCATTACGATATTCTAAAATATTTAATTAAGAATGGAGCTAACATACACGCAAGAAAAAGTATGAAAGATACGTTACTACTATTAATTTCAAAGAAAGATAATATAACTGATGATGATTATGAGATTATAGATATTTTAATAAAATCAGAAATAAATCTTGATACTGATGTAAAGGGACAGACAGCTTTAATGTTTGCATCAGAGAAAGGAAATCTAAAACTTGCAAAGATATTAATTAAATCAGGTGCAGATATAAATATATTAGATCGTAATAAGTCAAATGCATTTCTAAAAGCGTTTGATGGTGGGCATAAAGAGGTTATGACTATATTGGTTAAGAATGGAGCAGATGTAGATAGTAAGAAATTACAATTAATGAGTAAACCTACAGCTTTAAGAGAAGCCTCAAATGCAGGCAATTTTGAACTTGTAAGTTTATTAATTGATTTAGGAGCAGATGTAAAAGCTGATAATAGTCACTCGTTAATGTTGGCATCAAACACAGGAAATGTGGATATTATGAATCTTCTAATTAAGTTAGGAGCAGATATAAATATTAAGGATCAAGACGGCTATTCGCTTATACGCAACGCTACAGCTAGAGGTAAGGTTGATGTTGTTAAAACATTAATTTCTCATGGTGCAGATATCCATGAAAGAAATAAATATAATCAATCAACACTTTTAATTAATGCGTCAGAGGATAACTATATTGATGTTGTAAAACTTTTAATAGATAAAGGTGCTGATCTAAATGCTAAAGATAAAAAAGGCGAAACAGCGTTACTTAAAGCGGTAGATGAAAAACACTCTGAAGTTATGAAAATTTTAGTTGATGCTGGAGCAGATATAGATACTCAAAACAGTTCAGGCAATACTGCGTTGATGTTAGCAGTAAGCAATAATTTAGAAGCTGTTAAATTTTTAGTTGAAAAAGGTGCTGATATAAATATTGTAAACAGTAACGATCGCACAGCATTAAATATAGCAGAACGCAATAAGAAAGAAGATATTGTAGAGTATTTAAAAAGTATAAAGCAAGATAGATAATTAAGTGATTTGTAAAAATATATGATGAGGTTTTAGAATGCAAAACTTGAGTAAAATAAAAAAAGTATTATTGTTACTATTGATTGTGTCAATCACAGTTATAGGTTGTAAGAAGCGAGAGAAAGAAGTTGAAACGACTATTGTAGCGGTAGACAATTCAACAACAATAGATAACTCAACAACTACAGAAATAAAATCAGACAATAAGTCAGATAGTATTAGTAATACAGAAAATAATATTGAGTATACACTCACGTTAGCAGAGTATATTAAAGACGGTAATTTAGCAGGTGTTAAGAGTCGTGTGGAGCAAGGTGATGATATAAATGCTATTGATAATAATGAAAGCGTAGCTATCATAAATGCTGCATGGGGTGGATATTTAGATATCGTTAAATACCTTGTATCGGTTGGGGCAGATCCAAGCACTTTTTCATATTATCAAGGAACGCCAGCGATTGCAGCATCATATAACGGCGACTTAGAGATGTTAAAATATTTAGTATCTGTTAATGCTAAGTTAGATGATCAAGCAGAAGAAGGATTATCTGCATTAACTGCTGCGTATTATGAAAATCATCAAGATGTTTTTTATTACCTTGTAGATAATGGTGCTAAGGTTGATATGGTTGGAATGGAAGGAGCTACATTATTAAGTATGGCATCAGATAGAGGCAGTTTAATATTGGTAAAGTATTTAATATCTAAAGGTGCAGATGTTAATAATAAAGCAGGTAAAGATGGTGGTATAAGAGCAATACCTTTAGGGGTTGCAATAATAGAGGGACATCTACATGTTATAAAATATCTTATTGATAATGGAGCAGATATTAATATAGTAGGAGAGGTTGCAGGACGTCCAACATCTGATTTTATAGATGAGTTTGGTGGCAAAGAGATCGTAGAGTATTTTAATTCAATAAAATAATAATTATTATTATAGATAAATATTTAATAAATAATAAGGTTAGGTTTATGTTAATTTTTAATCGTCTAAAAGTATCAATTGTAATACTGGTTTCTATATTTTCATTTATATTGATGACTATGTCAGAAGTTATAGCAAACGATAATTTATCTATAGAACTTTTTGAAGCATCAAAATCAGGCGATCTTTTAGAGGTTAAATCTCTCATCAAACAGGGCGTAGATATTAATGCTAAAGATAGTGATGATAGAGATAATACAGCGTTAATGTATGCATCAGCGTTTAATCATATTGAGGTGGTAAGTTTTTTAATTGATAAAGGTGCAGATGTGAACGCACAAGATGATGATTGTAATATCGCATTAATGTGGGCATCAACTGAGGCTAATTTTGATATCGCAAAACTATTAATTGATGCAGGATCAGATGTCAATGCTAGAAGTTGTGAGTTTGGAAGTCCAGTTATACGTTTTGCAATAAGAGGTGGCAATCTTGACATAATTGGTCTACTTGCGAGTAAAGGTGTCAAGCTTAATAGTGTTGATGGAATGGGACACACAGCGTTATCATACTCATCAAAAGAGGGCAACTTAGATGTTGTAAAAGTATTGGTTGAACTAGGTGCAAATATCAACTCTAACAGTTATGCAGGTACACCACTAATGAACGCAACTCATGAGAATAAAATTGATGTTGTTAAGTATCTAATATTGAAAGGCGTGAATGTTAATATTAAGGATAGAGAAGGCAGAACAGCTCTTTTTTACGTTAATAGTGTTGATCTCTTGCGAGCGTTGGTTGATGCAGGAGCTAGGCTAAACGCTATAGATAGTAACAGGTTTACGGCACTTATGTGTTTATCTAAAGAAGGCAATTTAGAACTTGTAAAATTTTTGGTAGAGAACGGTGCAGATGTGTATATAGAAAACAGTAGTGGCATGACAGCAGCTGATTATGCAGGGAAGAATGGCAAAGTTGAAACAGCAACTTATCTACGAGATTATATGCGTGAACACAGTACAGAGTAGCATCATAATATACTAAAGAATAACATAGTTGATATACTTGAAAATAGCATAGTTGATATATTAGAAAATAGTATAGTTGATATACTAGAGAATAGTATCGTCAACTTATTGTTATATAACA